>JAGZRY010000333.1 GCA_018381425.1 Haemophilus parainfluenzae | reverse complement strand
AATCACCGACGGATTCAACTAAAATTAAAAGGACTGAGTCCGATACAATATCGAAAACAATCCTTTAAATAACAGTCTAACTTTTTGGGGTCAGATCAATTTCACCGCACTTTTTATTGGGTCTTACTTAACTTGTTCCGTTAAGCAAGGCTGAATTTTATTCAGCATTTCTTTTAAAATACGCGCTGGTGCAGCCACGATGTTGCCTGAGCGTAAATAGCCGTGCCCCGCATTGAAATCACACACTAAACCGCCAGCTTCACGCACGATTAAATCACCCGCTGCGCAATCCCAAGGTTTTAAGCCCATTTCGAAATAACCGTCAACGCGACCTGAAGCCACATAGCAAAGGTCTAATGCGGCAGAACCCGTACGACGGAAATCTGCTGCTTCATCAATTAAGTTATTCATGATAGCAAATTGAGTTGGCATCAAGCTTGGTTGTTTGAATGGGAAACCGGTGGCTAAAATCGCCCCGTTAAGTTCATTTTGGCTATCTACACGTAAACGCACTTCATTTAATTTTGCGCCTTCACCACGCACAGCAGTGAATAATTCATTACGAATAGGATCGTAAACCACACCTACTTCGGTACGGTTTTTTACACGGATAGCAATAGAAACGGAGAAATGTGGCAAACCTTTTACGAAGTTGGTTGTGCCATCTAGTGGATCAATTACCCATTGAATATCACTGTCTTTGCCTTCTAATGCACCACGTTCTTCACTGATAATTGTGTGATCAGGATAAGATTTTTGAATGATTTCAATGATCTCAGCTTCAGCGGCTTTATCGACGCTAGTCACATAATCATTAATACCTTTTTTACTTGTTTGGATGTCATCACGGCGCTCATAGTTTTTAGCAATCACGTTGCCCGCTTTTCGTGCCGCACGAATAGCGATATTTAACATTGGATTCATATTTCCACCAGATTTTAAAGAACAGATAAATAGGTCGCCTATTATAAGGGAGTTTTAGTAAATAGCCAGTTGAAAATGTTTAATTCACGGTTTTTCCCGTTTTTTAAAGGAAATTTGCGATCAGTATCGCAAAAATAAAGTAGCCAATTTGGCTTTCTTCTAAAGGACTTTTAAAGTGCGGTTAAAAAAGAAGGCATTTTATGTATAAAGGGATAACCTTATTAGAAACTTTGATTGTATTATTTATTTTAAGCTTAACGTTAGTGTTTGCATTGCCTAAATGGCAGAAAAACGATCCCAAATATTTTCTTGAAAAAGAGCAACAACGGCTTTATTTTTTCTTACGTAATATTCAAGCGAGGGCAGAAAACTCATCGGCGATTTGGTTTATTTTGGCCAATCAAGATAGGGCAAATCAACGTTGGTGTATCACAGCTCAAGTAAAAAGCGATCATTTTTGTGATTGTTTTCATCCCCAGAATTGTCCTAAAAACCTTTATGCGCATTTTTACTATCCTTATTTTGAAGAAAAAACGATGCTGATAGGCCCTAAATTATATCCGTCAGAAGTGGCGGTGAAATTTAATGGGGCCAGAAATACCATGGAAACAAATTGTTTTATGTTACAGGCGGAAGAGCATCGAACATTGTTCTCTTTTTTCAATGTCGGCAGTATCAAATTAAAGTCTGATCAAGCGGCGAGTGCATGTACAAGATGAAACCATTAAAAGGCGAAACATTGGTGAGCTTATTGATTTCACTCGGCTTATCCGCTTTATTATTGCTATTGGTTGCACAGTTTTATGCCCAAACTCAGCAACAAAATCAGCGTTTAATGTTACAACTTAAATTACAAGCGGAATTACAACGCACAATTCAACTCATCGGGAAAGATCTGCGTCGCGCAGGTTTTCGAGCCGTAAACCAAAAACTCATTGAAGATAATCTGGCTTTATTCGAATTAGACGAAAAGGGCACTGCAATAACCATTGCTCAAGCAGACAATGCATCATCAAATAGCTGTGTCTTATTTTTTTATGATTTGAATACTAATGGTTGTATTGGTGAAAAATACACAAAAAACACCTGCGTAAATGGTGCTAAAAATGGGGCAAAAAATATCGAAAAAGAGCTATTTGGTTACAAACTTAACGGCAAAATGATCGAAACCAAACAAACTTATAAAAATGCGGTAAATGCGGATTGTCGTTCAGCAGAGTGTCAGCGTGCTTTAACGCAATCTACTTGTAACGCGGGTGGTGGATGGACAGATTTATTGGATGAAAAAGAGTTTGAGATTTCTCAATTACGTTTTGATTGGTTAAAGGCAGGGAAAGGGATTGAAATCAAACTCGCGGGAAATCTTGCA
>JAGZRY010000332.1 GCA_018381425.1 Haemophilus parainfluenzae | reverse complement strand
CGATAACCGCATTGCGGCAAAAGGTACATTAGGTGATAAATCAAACCTAGATTTAGATATCAACGCACCAAGCTTGCGTGGTCTGTGGCAAGATTTAGCAGGTTCCTTGGTCGGTAAAGCTCAGATTTTAGGTAAGCTTACTGCGCCAACCATTAATACTGATTTAACAGCACAAGGCTTGCACTTCCAAGGGTTAGACTTATCCAAAGCCTTAATTAAAGGTAATGTTGTGAGTGAACCGCAAGTGAACGGTGAACTCACCGTCAAAGCGGAAAACTTCCGCTATGGCGACAGCATTAAATTGCATAATATTGATTTGAATGCATCGGGTGATGAAAAACATCATACGCTCAACTTAAAATCCAAAGGTGAACCTGTTGCAGCTAATTTACAAATTACTGGCAATTTTGACCGCACTTCTCAGCAATGGAAGGGTAATTTAAGCCAAGTGAGCCTAAACTCACCTATCGGTGATTTTAAAGTTAATCAAACCATTCCAGTGACTTATGACAATAAAAAAATCCAAGCCACCATCGGGTCTCACTGTTGGGTTAACCAAGATTTAGATTTGTGTTTTCCACAACAATTTACGGCAGGGAAAAACGGTGAAGTCCCTTTTGAGCTTAAACGCATTAATTTAGATGTAGTGAATAGATTGATGGGTCAAAACACGCTCAAAGGTCAATTACAAAGCCGAGGAAAAGCGGCATGGTTCAGCGATAAACCGTTACAACTAAATGTAGCGGTAGAAGGTAATAACATTGGTGTGGCACAAAAATTAGACTACCGCACCTTTAAGCTAGATATTCCTAAATTAAGTGTGAATGCCGATATTCAAAATAACAATTTAACTCTGAAATCAGACATTAACGTTCAGAATCAAGGCCGAATTGGCACAGACTTAAAAATTAATGATTTAAGTAAAGGCCGACAACTAGGCGGCACCTTTACCATTGAAGGTTTACGCTTATCCTTAGCGAATCAACTTTTCTCTAGCGGTGAAAGTATGGATGGTGAAGTGGTTTCTCGCTTAAGTTTCGGTGGCAATTTAGAAAAACCATTATTAAACGGTAATTTTGATATCCGAAATGTAAAAACGAAGCTAAAAAGCCTGCCTTTTGATGTAACTGATGGTCAAGTGACAATCCGCTTTAATGGCACCTCTTCAACCTTAAATGGCCACGTTCAAACACCAGATAGTAAGCTGAATATTAACGGGCAAGCTAACTGGGCTCACATGAATAACTGGACGGCTGAAGTTAGAGCGCAAGCGGATAACTTCAAAGTTGATATTCCGTCTATGGCGAAATTAAAAGTCAGCCCGAATGTGGTTGTCAAAGCCTCGCCAAAACGCTTAGATTTAAGCGGAAACGTGGATATTCCATGGGCAAGAATTGCTATTGAAAGCTTACCAGACAATGCTGAACCGGTGAGTGAAGATGAAGTGATTTTAAATGGTCCAAGAAAAAGTAAAGAAGAACTCATCAATCGCCAATTTGCAGCCGAAACTAAATCGGGCATGCAAATTCAATCTGATTTAAAAATTAAAATCGGCGATGATGTGCATTTAAATGCCTATGGTTTAAAAACGAATTTAGATGGTTTACTTTCTGTGAAACAGGATAAAGGCAAATTAGGATTATTCGGTCAAATTAACCTGAAAAATGGTCGTTATACCTCTTTTGGACAGGACTTATTAATTCGTAAAGGACAAATCAGCTTCGCCGGTTTACCTTCACAACCGATGTTAAATATTGAGGCGATTCGTAACCCAGAAGCCATGGAAGACAGTAAAGTGACAGCAGGGGTAAAAGTGATTGGTATGGCATCTAGCCCACAAGTCACGATTTTCTCTGATCCAACCAAATCTCAAGACCAGGCACTTTCTTATTTATTAACCGGTCGCTCATTAGAAAACAGCGGTGAAGCAGGTTCTAGTGGTTCTGTGGGTGCCGCATTACTTGGCTTAGGTTTAGCGAAAAGTGGTAAAGTCGTCGGCAGTATTGGCGAAGCCTTTGGTATTCAAGACTTAAACTTAGGCACTGCCGGTGTTGGGGATAGCTCCAAAGTACAAGTTAGTGGTAATATTGGTAAACGCTTACAAGTGAAATACGGTGTAGGGTTGTTTGATGGCTTGGCGGAAGTGACTTTACGTTACCGCTTAATGCCACAACTTTATTTCCAATCGGTTTCCAGTACAAACCAAGTTTTTGATTTATTGTATCAATTTGAATTTTAGGAAAGGACATGCATAACGACAAGCAACTGGCTCAACTCGCAGAACCTCATCACCGAG
>JAGZRY010000331.1 GCA_018381425.1 Haemophilus parainfluenzae | reverse complement strand
ACCCGTGAATGCTGTAATACCACGACGTTCTTTAATCACTTGAACGTTCAATTCCATTTGATCTCCAGGTAATACTGGGCGTTTGAAACGCGCTTCATCAATACCCGCGAAATAGAATAATTCGCCACCTTTTAATTCATGGGTTTTAAATGCAAGTAATCCCATTGCTTGTGCCAAAGCTTCAAGAATTAACACACCAGGTAAAATCGGTTCACTCGGGAAATGACCAGTAAAGCAAGGTTCGTTTACACTGATATTTTTAATTGCTTTTAACCACTCACCTTCTTTGTAGTCCAACACGCGATCCACTAATAAAAATGGATAACGATGTGGCAATAAGGTCATAATTTCTTTTGCTTCAATCACTTTACTTACTTGATTCTCTGACACGTCTAATACCTTTAAAATAAATAATAATAAAACATTGAGATTATACGATATTTCTGTATAAAAATAAAACGCACCCAAAGGTACGTTTTAAAATCTTAGCCAAGTTTTTTCTCTAGGACTTTCAATCGTTTATTCATACCATCAATTCCCAAGGTAAGTGCGGCTGTTTTTCGCCACTCTTTATTGGTTTGTAATGGTATACCCGATGAGTATACGCCTGGCTCAGTAATTGGGCGCATCACCATGCCCATGCCTGTCACGGTTACTTTATCACAGATTTCCATGTGACCATTAATCACACTTGCTCCGCCAATTAAACAATAACGGCCCACTTTTAAGCTACCCGCCATAATCACACCGCCAGCCACCGCTGTACCTGTACCAATATGAACGTTATGGGCAATTTGGCAAAGATTATCAATAATAACGTTATCTTCAATGACTGTCGCATCTAAGGCACCACGGTCAATACAAGTACAAGCACCGATTTCGACATTATTACCAATAATCACTTGCCCAACTTGTGGGATTTTCACCCAACGGCCACGATCATTCGCATAGCCAAAGCCATCACTACCAATGACTGCACCTGATTGAATTAAGCAATTTTGCCCAATTTCTACTTCATGATAAACGCTTACGTTTGCCCAAAGCTGTGTACCCGCGCCAATTTTTGTGAATTTACCAACAAAACAACCCGCGCCAATAATCACGTTATCGCCTAATAGAACACCTTCTTCAATAACGGCATTTGCACCAATTGATACATTTTCACCAATTGAAGCTTTTTCAGAAATAACCGCACTTGGGTGGATATTTTGAGCAGCTTTCGGCGTGGTATCCATATATTGAGCTAATACAGCGTAAGCAACATAAGGATCTTTGACGATAAGTAAATTACTTTCAGGTGAGCAAAACTCCACATCCGCTTCTGACACGACAAGAATACCTGCTTTAGATTCCGCTAATAAAGGACGGAATTTTGCATTAGAAATGAAGGTAAGCTGGTTAGGTTCTGCTTTTGACAGTGCGGCGATATTATTAACGACAACGTCGGCGTTACCACGAAGGGTACCGCCGACTTTTGCTGCTAATTCCTGTAAAGAATAGGATTTTTGCATTATGAGAACCTATTATTTTTTCTCTTCAGTTTTTGCTGGAGCTGCTTTTTCAGTTGCAGGAATAGATTTTAATACATCTTCAGTAATGTCTTTACCATCTACCGCAAATACTACAGAGTTAGCATCTAAAACATAAGTATAACCTTTTGCTTTTGCTAAGTTATTAGTTGCAACTTGAATGCTTTCTAATAATTTACCACGCTCTTCAGTTTGACGTTTTTCGTTTAACTCTTGGAACTCTGCCACTTTTTTATCTTGCTCTTCCATTAATTTATTTAATGCAGCTTCTTCATCTGAACCAAATTTAGTAATTTCTTCTTGGCGCTTTTGAATTTCAGCTTGACGTAAACGAGGTGCATCTTTTTGTAAAGCAGCCACTTTTGCTTCTACTTTTTTACGAGATGCTACGATTTTGTCATCAATTTCTTTCTTACTTGCAGCAAGTTTATCCGCCATTGGTTTGAATTCTGCATCTAACTTATCTGCTACAGCTTGACGATCCGGGTGGTTTTGGAATAAGTAACCCGCATTGATGAATGCGATATTTTCATCTGCAGCAGCAAAACCTGATGCAAGTGCAAGACCTAAAGAAAGTGCGGTAACTTTTACTACGTTTTTCATATTTGAATTTCCTTAAATTAGTTGAGTAAATATTTCTGTGTCAGCTAACTCACTGACACAGAACGAAGATTTTGACTTAAATAGAACGTAAAAGTTCAATTTATTAGAAAGAACCACCAATACTAAATTGGAATTGTTCTACATCATCATTTTCATATTTTTTGATTGGTTTCGC
>JAGZRY010000330.1 GCA_018381425.1 Haemophilus parainfluenzae | reverse complement strand
CGCTTTTTCTTTAATAACTTGTAAATTATGTTTTAAGGCAAGCGAACTGATTTTCGCTGTTGCCGGTTTCACGTTCATTTTTCTAATCCGTTATTTTTTGCCTAATAATCATCTCTGTATTCACGCTGTTCGGCAAGGTTATCAAAGCGTGAGAATTGACCGTTAAATGCTAAACGTACACGTCCAATCGGGCCGTTACGTTGTTTACCAATAATGATTTCAGCAACACCTTTGTCTTCAGAGTTATCGTTATACACTTCGTCACGATAAATAAACATAATCAAGTCAGCATCCTGCTCAATAGAGCCTGATTCACGTAAATCTGAGTTTACCGGACGTTTATCTGCACGTTGTTCCAACGTACGGTTAAGCTGAGAAAGAGCTACAACGGGGACTTCTAATTCTTTCGCTAAGGCTTTTAAAGAACGGGAAATCTCCGCGATTTCTAAGGTACGGTTATCTGAAAATGCAGGTGCGCGCATTAATTGAAGGTAGTCCACCATAATCATGCTCAAGCCCCCATTTTCGCGATACACACGACGCGCGCGAGAACGTAATTCCGTTGGGGTTAAACCAGATGAATCATCAATATAAAGATTGTTTTTTTGCTTAAACATCCCAAATACGCTGGCAATTTTGCTCCATTCCGTTTCATCCAAATTTTGACCAGTACGAATTTTGGTTTGGTCCACGCGAGCTAGAGAGGCAATCATACGCATCATGATTTGTTCCGCAGGCATCTCTAAACTGAATACCAACACAGGCTTATCACTTGCCATGGCGGCATTTTCACAAAGGTTCATTGCAAAGGTGGTTTTTCCCATAGAAGGACGTGCAGCGACAATGATAAGATCAGAAGGTTGTAACCCTGCTGTTTTCTTATCTAAGTCAACAAAGCCCGTTGTGATCCCTGTCACACCACTATGATTTTCAAGCTTACTTAAGGTATCAATTCGAGCAATAGTACTTTCCAACACGCTGATCACATTTTGTGGTCCTTCAGTTGAAGAACTGCGTTTTTCAGCAATAGCAAACACTTCTCTCTCGGCTTCATCCAACACCATTTTGATGTCTTTGCCTTTCGGAGAATAGCTGTTTTCAGCGATACGATTTCCCACTGCAATAAGCTCACGTAAAATCGCTTTTTCACGCACGATTTCAGCATAAGCCAAAATATTAATGGCATTTGGCGTGTTATTAGAAAGATCCGCTAAATAAGCAAAACCGCCTACAGAATCACTAATACCCTTAGCTTTAAGAGCTTGATCAAGGGTGATTAAATCAATCGGTGTTTGGTTACGCATTAATTCTTCCATGGTTTGGAAGATTGCTTTATGCGCAAAAGTATAAAAATCCTCAGCAATCACTCTTTCAGCAATACCATCCCAATGTTGATTACTCAACATGATGCCGCCAAGTACGGCTTGTTCAGCTTCAGTAGAATGAGGCGGGATGCTAACTTGTTCAGTTTTATGATCAGATGATTGGATTTGTCGTTGTGATGCCATAAGGATTTCAATTTAAACTAAAAAACTGTGCTTATGATACCGCAAATAAGAGATGGTTTTAAGAAAAAAGTACGGTCAATATTTTCAATATTTTAGATATAAAAAACGGTGGAAAAATCCACCGCTCTTTTTTATTCAGGAATGTTGATTATTCAACCGTTAAAGTACGACAAACGTTGGTTGTGCCTTCTGATTCATCACCTTGTGTTAATAAAACAAGATCACCTGAAACTAAATAACCTTTTTCTTTTAATAGGTTAATCGCTGCTTTTGCACCCGCAGAACTACGAGATTCACCATCAAAATGAACAGGTGTCACGCCGCGGTATAATGCACAACGGTTTAAGGTTTCTTGAACACGAGAAAGTGCAAAAATTGGTAAACCTGAGCTGATACGTGACATTAATAATGGTGTACGACCAGAGTGGCTTAATGTAATGATTGCAGCAATACCACTTAAATGGTTTGCTGCATACATTGCAGACATTGCCACAGATTCTTCAATATCTCTGAATTCACGATCTAGACGGTGATGAGAAATATTGATGCTAGGCATTTTTTCTGCCCCTAAACATACACGAGCCATTGTCGCCACAGTTTCAGCTGGATATTGACCTGCTGCTGTTTCTGCTGAAAGCATTACCGCGTCAGTACCATCTAATACCGCATTTGCCACGTCCATCACTTCTGCGCGAGTTGGCATTGGGTTGCTGATCATTGACTCCATCATTTGAGTTGCAGTGATTACCGCACGGTTTAATTGACGTGAACGACGAATTAATTTTTTCTGTACGCCAACTAATTC
>JAGZRY010000329.1 GCA_018381425.1 Haemophilus parainfluenzae | reverse complement strand
ACCAAATGCAGATAAAATTGACTGATTCATCGTAATTTCCTTTGTTGTTACGTTAAAATTAACCAGAATCAGGGCTGAGAAATGCAAATAAATAGAACGGAATTGGGAACCCAATCCGTTTTATTCTCTTTCATCCAGACTATACTGTCGGCTTTGGAATTTCACCAAATCTGCTAACCTTAAAAGTACAAAGCGAAACAATTTTGTAAAACGCAATCAAAATTGACCGCACTTTTAAGTGCTCGTGGGCTGTCACCACCGGTAGGGAATTTCACCCTGCCCTGAGAATGCAGGTCGTATTATAACGTAAAATGTCACTGTAAAAAATCATTCAATGAAAAATGTTTTTATTTGCACAAAGATTGCATAAAATAGGACTATTCAGCCACCTCGCAGTGGTCATTTAGCGAAGGATACATTATGTCGAACAAACACGATAAAAAAGTGGGTGTAATTTTCGGGAAATTCTACCCTGTCCACACCGGCCACATTAATATGATTTATGAAGCATTCAGTAAAGTGGATGAGCTTCACGTGATTGTCTGTAGCGATACCGAACGGGATTTAAAGCTGTTTTATGATAGTAAAATGAAGCGCATGCCGACGGTACAAGATCGCCTTCGCTGGATGCAACAAATCTTTAAATATCAAAAAAATCAAATTTTCATTCATCACTTAATTGAAGATGGCATTCCAAGTTACCCAAATGGGTGGCAATCTTGGAGTGACGCAGTAAAAAATCTATTTGAAGAAAAACAATTTACCCCGACGATGGTATTTAGTAGTGAGCCACAAGACAAAGCGCCATACGAAAAATACTTAGGACTTGAAGTTTCTTTAGTGGATCCTGACCGCTCTTTCTTTAATGTATCTGCGACGAAAATTCGTACTACACCTTTCCAATATTGGAAATTCATTCCGAAAGAAGTCCGTCCATTCTTTGCAAAAACCATTGCCATTTTAGGTGGTGAAAGTAGCGGTAAAAGTGTGTTAGTCAGCAAACTAGCTGCTGTATTTAATACTACTTCTGCATGGGAATATGGTCGGGAATATGTGTTTGAAAAATTAGGTGGCGATGAGCAAGCCATGCAATATTCTGACTATCCACAAATGGCACTAGGTCACCAACGCTATATTGATTATGCGGTGCGTCATGCTCATAAAGTGGCAATTATTGATACTGACTTCATTACCACGCAAGCTTTTTGTATTCAATACGAAGGTAAAGCCCATCCATTCCTCGATTCCATGATCAAAGAATACCCGTTTGATGTCACCATTTTATTGAAAAACAACACAAAATGGGTGGATGATGGCTTGCGTAGTCTAGGCAGCCAAAAACAACGTCAACAATTCCAACAGTTATTGAAGAAATTGTTAGATAAATACAAAGTGCCTTACATTGAAATTGAATCACCAAGTTATTTAGATCGTTATAACCAGGTCAAATCTGTTGTGGAAAAAGTGTTAAATGATGAAGAACTTGATGGTTTACAGCATACTAAACGCACATTGACCAACGAGAAATAAAATGATTTTATTCGCAGGCGATCCACACGGAAGTTATGAACATCTTTATCCTTTCGTGCAAAAAAATGACAATGTAGCCCTGATTATTTTGGGCGACTTGCAACTTTCTTCGCCTGATGAATTAGATAAACTCGCACAACATTGTGATATTTGGTTTATTCATGGCAATCATGATAGCAAAACCGTTGCTGCATTTGAGGCGATTTGGGGGACACATTGGAAATCGCGTAATTTGCATAATCGTGTTGTTGAAATTCAAGGACAACGCATTGCCGGCTTAGGTGGCGTATTCCGTGGACAAATCTGGATGCCACCCAATAAACCGATGTATTTTGACCCTATCCATTATTGCCAATATAGCCCGCAAGAAAAAATTTGGCGTGGCGGTGTACCATTGCGTCATCGCACGTCTATTTTCCCTTCTGATATTGAAGCCATTGAAAACGAGCAAGCCGATATTCTGATTTGCCATGAAGCACCGAAACCCCATCCAATGGGATTTCGTGTGATTAATCAACTTGCAGAAAAATTAGGGGTAAGACACGTTTTCCATGGACATCACCACGATAACGTCGAATACAAGACAAATTTCCCTTATAAAATCACGAATGTTGGTTTTAGAAGTATCACAGACATACAAGGAAATTATTTATTAAAAACCATTGATGATCGAGAAAAATAACTAAATAAAGCGTTAATTGTTTTTGATAAAAAGAAAAGTTTGAAGAGAGAAGATGGCGCACCCGAAAGGATTCGAACCTTTGACCGCTCGGTTCGTAGCCG
>JAGZRY010000328.1 GCA_018381425.1 Haemophilus parainfluenzae | reverse complement strand
GTGTTAAATTTTGAGTTCCAATTGTAGCCATTAATTATTTACCTCATTTCTTAATACATAGATGGATACATTTTTCGTTTTGCTGTTTCTTCATCAGAATTTTGACCGGTTCCAGCTTGTCTTGTACCTTTACCCGGGTCTTCCTGAACCATTTCACCAACGGCCGCAAATACCTTAATCATGTTGATATTGTTGTCAATGTGACTATCAACAAGTAATTGACGTAATTCCGGTACCGCTTTAGTTAGTGCTTCGATGCCTTTGCCTGCAAGCGCTACAGTTTCATCGAATTTACCGCCTAATTCCTTTTTGGCGTGTTCATAATCCGCTTGTTGCTTTTCAATAACTGCTTGCTCTTGCTGCTCTTGATAAGCAGTCAAGATGTTCTGTGCATACTGACTGCCAAACTTGGCTAGTTCAACAGCCTGTTCCTGTGTAGCACCGACTTGGTTAAGTAATTTGCTAAAGTCTGCAGATACAGTTTCATCAAGTTCAGTACCTTCAGGGAACACGGATTTGAAATCATAAACTGTTGGTTCAGCAGGTGGCGTATTATCACCGCCTAGTACAGATGGATTACTACCTTCGCCATCTGGTTTAGCAGGTGGTTCAGTAGGTGGCGTAGGATTATTTTGGTCCGGATTCGTGCCCGGTTCATTGCCAGTCATGTTATTGTTAGCACCCATATTTTCTTCAGCCATTTTGTTTCTCCTTTTCGACTAAATTATTAAAATATTCTTGTTGCCCGATATATTCGAGCTGCGCTTGATGGTACTGTTTAACGCCATCGGTGCCTAATTTAACTAGGTCCTTATGGAATAACAGCCCTATCGAACGCCTTCCTTCGTTAAAATACGTCTCACTATTTCCAGTAAACGATTGCTTTAAGATGCCCGAGCGATCCATTAGGCGACAAAAAAACCACCTACCTAGCTCTGTGCTAAGTACGTGGTTGAGAGCTTGCATATCTCGCTCTTGCATATAATCTTTAATAGTTTTCTTCATCTAGACACTGTCCATTCCTAGCCACTGCTGTAATGCAGGATTGCCATCATTGGCGGCATCTGTTGCTTGTTTGGCCGCACTAGCCATTTGAGGTGCTAGTTGAGCCGCTTGCATTAACTGCATTTGCTGCTCCTGTTCAGCCTGTGCTTGTGCTTGTTGTGCTAAGATTTCTTGATATTCATCATCAGAACGAATAATCTTAGCCGGAACACCGAGATTTACACCGTATGTATTGGCCGCTTCCTCAAAGTTGAACTTGTTGACGATATTAGGATTAGCTTGTGCCAAAGACATAATAAACGCAAAATACTGTTCGATATTTACCAATGAACTCATCTTTTGCGCTTGGGCAAGTGGTGAGATATATTCAATCTTCACTTCTTGACCGTTTAATTGGTCTAAGAGTTCCTCATCATCAACAGGTGGAAATACACCGGCACGATCTAGTACCGAATACACACGTTCAATGATTGGATTTAAGAATTCAGATAGCAATCGTTCAACAACAGGACCTAATTGCTGTAATTTTTCTTGAGTGCGTTCCATAACTTCACGAGCCGTCATCTGACCCTTGTCGATTTGGTCTAACATCAAGAATAAATCCGCACTATAGGCTCTCTTGATTGAATCCTCTGTTACTGCAATCTTATTTTGAATATCCTGTAAATTAGACTGTACTGCAAACATCGGTTCAACTTTATGTTGTCCCTCAATCTCTGTAATGCCACCCGGATACAAGTTAACCGTACTGATAACATCAGATGGTGCTTGCATAGGAGGCTTAACACCTAACTCAACGGCTGTTAGATAATCGAATTCCAACTTTTGTAGCATTTGTGAATCTGGTTGGGCAAACCATGCGGCACCCTTACCGTAGCCATTTAAATCCATTGACGTATGCCGAGCAATTGGAATTGGCCATTCTTCAAAGCCACCATGATATAACACTTCATCACTGTTGCTACCTTCAACCCAATAAATGGACGAATACGGCATATTGCGACGTCCTAACTTATCCTTACGGTCTTTGTTAGGCTCAACCAACCAATTGACTGTAAATGATTGTTGCAAGCTATTTCCGTTATCGTAAATATTCTTTATGTTATCCGGACAATTTTCATACCCGAACTGTTCGACAATCTGATCAACTGTCATTTTGTATTTACGACCAAAAATATTTACGATTTCCTTGCTGTTAGTACTAATAGCATAGGTACCTATCGGATACGATGTGAAACGAACACCAGATTCACTATCAGCAAATATCCCCATAGGAGCTTGTCCCATGGTTAGTTCCATGTAAACTTGGTGAACTACG
>JAGZRY010000327.1 GCA_018381425.1 Haemophilus parainfluenzae | reverse complement strand
ATCATTGCATTGATTAACTTCTTAACTGATTTGAGATTCTAAAATGAGCGAAACTGAAAACGTATCCAAAAAACGTTGGTATGTATTGCAAGCATTCTCAGGCTTTGAGAGTCGTGTTGCAATCACATTGCGTGAATATATCAAACAACAACAAATGGAAGATCAGTTTGGTGAAGTGTTAGTGCCGACTGAAGAAGTCGTTGAAAACGTAGCAGGTAAACGTCGTAAAAGCGAACGCAAATTCTTCCCTGGCTATGTATTAGTTGAAATGGCAATGAATGATGACACATGGCACTTAGTGAAAAGCGTACCACGTGTAATGGGCTTTATCGGTGGTACACCAGATAAGCCAGCGCCAATTTCTAAACGTGAAGCAGATTTAATTTTAAATCGTTTAGAGCAAAGTGCTGAAAAACCACGTCATCGTAAAGAATATCAACCAGGTGAAGAAGTACGTGTGATAGAAGGTCCATTTGCAGACTTTAATGGTACGGTTGAAGAAGTGGATTACGAAAAAGGTCGCTTAAAAGTGTCTGTATCTATCTTCGGTCGTGCAACACCAGTTGAGCTTGAATTTGGTCAAGTGGAAAAAACACGTTAATTTCCCTTTTCCAAAATAAGAAATTTAATGGCCGCACTTAAAAAATAAAGTGCGGTTGTTTTTCGAGTAGTTTTTCTGCTTGAAATTTCGAGGCTGATTAATTAGAATACAGCCTTTCATTAACAGGGGAGCCGATTTCGGCGTTATCACCCATTTAGAGGAAACTAAAAAATGGCAAAAAAAGTCCAAGCATACGTTAAGTTGCAAGTTGCAGCTGGTATGGCAAACCCATCACCACCAGTTGGTCCTGCATTAGGTCAACAAGGTGTGAACATCATGGAATTCTGTAAAGCATTCAACGCTCGTACTGAGAGCTTAGAAAAAGGTTTACCAATTCCAGTTGTTATCACTGTATATGCAGACCGTTCATTCACTTTCATTACTAAAACTCCACCAGCAGCAGTATTATTGAAAAAAGCTGCAGGTATCAAATCTGGTTCAGGTAAACCGAACAAAGATAAAGTGGGTAAAGTAACTTTAGATCAAGTTCGTCAAATCGCTGAAACTAAAGCAGCAGATATGACTGGCGCGACTATCGAAACTAAAATGAAATCAATTGCTGGTACTGCTCGCTCAATGGGCTTAGTGGTGGAGGAATAATACGATGGCTAAATTGACTAAAAAAATGAAAGCAATCAAAGCTGGCGTAGATTCTACTAAAGCATACGAAATCAACGAAGCAATCGCGTTATTAAAACAATTCGCAACAGCTAAATTCGTTGAAAGTGTTGACGTTGCAGTAAACTTAGGTATCGATCCTCGTAAATCAGACCAAAACGTTCGTGGTGCAACTGTATTACCACACGGTACTGGTCGTGAAGTACGCGTAGCTGTGTTCACCCAAGGTGCTAACGCAGATGCAGCTAAAGAAGCTGGCGCTGATTTAGTAGGTATGGAAGATTTAGCAGAGCAAATCAAAAAAGGCGAAATGAACTTTGACGTTGTTATCGCTTCTCCTGATGCAATGCGTGTTGTTGGTCAATTAGGTCAAGTATTAGGCCCACGTGGTTTAATGCCAAATCCTAAAGTTGGTACCGTAACACCAAACGTTGCTGAAGCAGTTAAAAATGCTAAATCTGGTCAGATCCGTTATCGTAACGATAAAAACGGTATCATCCACACAACAATTGGTAAAGCAAACTTCTCTGAAGTTCAATTAAAAGAAAATCTTCAAGCATTATTGGCTGCTTTAAACAAAGCAAAACCAACTACTGCAAAAGGTATTTTTATCAAGAAAGTAAGCATCTCTACAACTATGGGTGCTGGTGTAGCTGTTGATCAAGCTTCACTATAATTAAGCGTTAAAACTTAATTCAAATTAACCGCACTTTGGGTAACTGAAGTGCGGTTATTTTTTTGTGTTCTTTTCAATAAAGTGAAATATTGAGAATATAAAAGAGCGACCAAATTCACAAAACAATGGAATTTGACCGCTCTTTTTATGAGAGATTACTTCGCTAAAGCGAAAATGGCTTCAATAGCTTCCTTAGTGTAAGTTTTTCCCACTTTCGCCTTAATCGCAGTTTGAACCGCATTTCCAACAATTTCAGCTAAGGTTTTATCATCAATGCTGAGTTGCTCAAGGCGGGTTGGTGTGCCGATTTTATCAAACCAAGCTTTTAAGGCGAAGATACCCTCTTCAGCCTTATCTAAGCCAAATATTTCTTTAGCAAATCGTTTGAATTGAGCAGGTCTTTGAGATTGATACCATTGCATCCACGCAGGCATAAT
>JAGZRY010000326.1 GCA_018381425.1 Haemophilus parainfluenzae | reverse complement strand
ACCGACAACCTTAATCAGTGCACCTGTTTGCTCTTCAAAATCACCATACTCTGGGTATAACATTTGCTGTTCTCCGTTACTGCTAATACTCTGCTAGCACATTAATAAAAGTTAAATTTTTTCTATTGTAAATGAAAAAGCCAAAATGATCAAAATTCTGATTTTACTTTATTGAAAATATTTTTAAGGCCTTTCCAGAATTTTTTGCCCAATGCTTCATCACCATAGTTACTATCTACTGGATCATTATCACTATTTTGATGATGGTATTGTAATAATCCCACTACAGTTGAATATTGTGGACGATTCACATAATCTGTTAAACCCGTAATATTTAATGGACTACCAATTCGAACCTGACAACCAAATACACTTGATGCACAATCTTTTAAGTCTTCAATCTGTGCACCACCGCCAGTGATTACAATACCTGCAATTAATTCAAATTTAATATATTTGGTTTCTAAATCAGCTTTGAGTTTATCTAATTCGTCCTTAACAACGCCTAATAGTTCAATATATCTTGCTGAAGTGATTAAAGATAAATCACTTTTTGTTAAAGCACGTGGCGCTCGACCACCAATACTTGCTACTTCAATTTTCTTATCGCCATGTAAACGTGCCGGATATAATGCACTCGCATAATTCACTTTAATGCGTTCAGCTTCTGCACGAGAAACGGTACATGCATGGGCAATATCATTGGTTACAATGTTCCCTGCGTAAGGAATAACCTTGCTGAAACGCAACGAGCCATTGGTGTAAACCATCATATTCATGGTACCTGCACCAAAATCAACTAGGCAAACACCAAGATCTTTTTCATCTTCAGTTAAAACAGAATGTGTTGCTGCAAAGCCGGAGAACACGACTTTATCGACTTGTAATCCGCAACGCTCAACTGCTTTTTTCAAGTTATTTTGCCAGTCTTGATGACACGCAATTAAGTGTACGTTTGCTTTTAAACGAACACCTTGCAAACCTAATGGGTTTTTAATATTAACTTGTTTATCCACGGCATATTCTTGTGGGATTATGTGTAATAAAGAAAGACCCTCAGGTAATTTCACTGAGCTCGCTGTATGTAGAGCATCATCAATTTCATCTTGAGTCACTTCATTTTCAGAAATAGCAACAAAGCCGCTCTCATTCAGGCTTTGAATATGCTCACCTGTAATCGCAAGAGTCACGCTCATAATTTGACAATCGGCCATTGATTCAGCTGCTTCAATGGCACGTTGGATAGAATTAACAACGGCATCTAAATCAGTAATACTGCCACGATCAATCCCTTTCGATGGACAACAACCCACGCCAAGTACATTTACTACACCATCAGGAAGCACTTCCCCAACGACAGCAACAACTTTTGATGTACCAACTTCAAGACCTACAATTACTTTCGGTTCCAACTCTTTTGCCATTTTCTTATTACACCTAATGAATTATTTTTTATTTCTCTGTCAATCCAACTGCTGCTGATGCAGAAGCATAGCGCAAATCTACATAGTCAATTCGTTTACCTTCAGGCACTTCAATTTGTGGGTAAATCGTTACAAATCGATCTAATTTAGGTTTCCAATCTCCACGCCCAAGTTTCAGTACTATATCATTATCTAGCGTAACTTGCCACGCACCACGATCATCAATTGTCACACCTTTAACCAGCAAATTTTTCGCCTTAAAATCAGCAAAAATTTGATTCCAAGCTTCTAAGACCTTCAAGCTTTGATAATCTGGACCACCTAAATAAGGTAAAGCTTTTTCTTTTAACTTATCCATCGGCAATTGGAAAACCGTTCCCTCTTTTGTCACGAACTCTGTTTTGTTCCAAATGGCGACTGGCTGATATTCTGATAACCAGATACTTAAACGATTTGGCCAAATTTTACGAACTACTGCACCTTTTACCCAAGGAATCGTTTCAAGCTGTTCTTGAATTTGCTTAACGTCTTGTCCCCAGAAGCCCTTGAGAGAGCCCATTTTGAGCAACACATCTTGCACATCCGGATAAGTTGTAAATTCATTTTGACCTACTAAGGCATAGGCAGTAATTTTTCTATCACCGTCTAAGCTTTCAAGCCAATTTTGCCAGTTTGAATAAACGAAATACCCTAGCCCCGCACAAAGTAACACCAAAGCAAGTTTAACCTGCAACATAAAACGGAATTTACCTTCTCCGTTAGATGAACGAGCAAATTGCGTTGGCGGTGTATTTTTGCGCTTAATTACATTCATTACGCACTCAACTCCAAAATTTTCACGACGAGTTGTTCAAATGAAATACCGACTGTTGACGCAGATTTAGGGAATAAACTGTGACTTGTCATGCC
>JAGZRY010000325.1 GCA_018381425.1 Haemophilus parainfluenzae | reverse complement strand
ACTTTTTGTGCTTGAGCGATAACAGATAAAGTTAAAGTTGTTTTACCAGAAGATTCAGGTCCAAAAATTTCAACAATACGACCCATTGGTAAACCACCAATACCAAGAGCGACATCAAGACCTAAAGAACCAGTTGAAACAGATTCAACATCAAGGGCTTGAGTATCGCCCAATTTCATAATTGAGCCTTTACCGAATTGTTTTTCAATTTGACCAAGTGCTGCTGCGAGCGCTTTTTGCTTTTCTTCTTGAGTTGCCATATAAAACCTTCTTAAATAGAGTTATCTAAATTTGGCTAGATTATATCTGTATTGATGTACAGTATCAAGAGAAAATTTTTTCCTTGACGAAAAAATGTGAACCAGATTCCAAAATTGAGAAATAGTTTATTTAAAATCAACTTGTTAAGTATTTTTTTAGATCTTGAATTTGTGCTGAGAGAATTTTTTCACCCAGTTCATATACAGTTCTTATTTTGATTTCATCTCGTTCTAATCGACCTATATTGAGCGGTACATTTGGACGGATCACAAAGATTTTATTTTGTTTTTCTAAACGAATGATTTCTTCTACTTGTTCATTATAAGTGCGGTAGCGATTTTCTAAGGTTTTAACTAAGTGTGGATATTTGCGATAAAAAAGCTTGAATAAAAAAGAAGAAGATTTTGTTTTACGGTAGTCGATAGGTTGGGTTAAAACAATGATAATTTTATCACAACCGAGCTCTTGTGCTTTTTCAAATGGAATACTATCAGCAATTCCACCGTCTAGATATTTTTGCCCATTGATTTCAACAAATTGCGATACAAAAGGCATGGCCGAGGTTGCTCTGAAGTATTCCATTTCTTTGAAAACATTTTCGATTTTGAAATATTCAGCTTTACCATTCTCAATGTTTGTGGCAGTCAAATAGAAATCAATATGAGATTTCTCGAATTCATTTTGATCAAAAGGGTCTAGATTAAAGGGGAGATCATAGAAAGCGAAGTCTTTATTGACAATGTTGCCTGTTGTAAAAAGGCTATGAAATCCCATGTAACGTTTATCGTTAAGATATTTTAGGTTATATCTCAATGCTCTTTCTTTTTGATTGGATGCATAATTTATGCCAAATAATGCGCCCGCAGAAACGCCAATAATTTTATCTATTTCGATGTGTTGTTCCATGAGTGCATCAAGGACACCAGCTGTAAACATCCCTCTCATGCCTCCGCCTTCAAGAACAAGTCCAGTTATCATTATTTATTCCTATATATTACAATTTTTTAATAGGCTTAAGTTGTTAATTATAATCTTGTTTTATCAAATCTACTTGTTTGTTTTTAAATAAATTTTACATTTGCGATCTATCTCACAAAATTGAAAAAATCTTTTAGTTATACCTGATTGATTATGATATAACTATTCTATAGTAGTGCTTCTTAGTTATAGCTAAATAAAATAAACCTTACTCTAAGGAGAGCTTTAAAATGAAAATCCTAACAATACCCAATGATAATATTATCAGAGTGTGTAATTTACTAAATCAACTGATTGGAGATGTAACAAGCAAAAACCTATTTACTGGATATGGATTATTCCATAAAAATAAGGATATGTTTGCTGTTTGGATTAATAATAAGGTTTACTTGAGGGCTAAAGGTGAACTTTCTGTAAAATTAAAAGGGTTGGGCTGCAAAGCCTTTGCAACAAATGAGCTCAATAAACGCTTTGTGTTATCTGATTATTATGCTTTAACTGAAAGTATCTTGAAAGATAATGTCTTAATGAGAACTTTGATCATTCTTTCAATAACTCAAATAAGGAAGGAAAAACTCGAGTCTGTGCTCTCTAAGATTGGACGGATTCGTGATTTACCGAATTTATCTGTTAAATATGAACGAGCACTAAAGAAAGTCGGTATTGATAATGTGGATATCTTACGACAAATAGGTGCTGAAAATGCAATTGTTCGTTTGAAAAAAGCGGATATTGGTGCAACTGAAGCTTTTTATTGGCGACTTCGTGGCGCTTTAGAAAATCGTAATTGTGAGTTTTATACTGAGAAAGAAAAGGAGAAAGGGCTTAATAAACTTAATGAAATACTTTCTGCAAATGGATTTAGGCGTTGTAAAAGGACTTTAAAAAAGGTTGAATAGACTTACTTAAAGGCTGTGCGTATAAAAAATCATCTATCGAACAATTTTTTTTAAAAAGTGCTTGCACGGACTCCAAAAATCCCTATAATGCACTCTACACAACGACGCGCTGTTGTGAAGCTTTATAAAAACCGGTGCGTCGTTGTTTTTTGCTCTTTAACAATGTATCAGACAATCTGTGTGGGCACTTGTTGAT
>JAGZRY010000324.1 GCA_018381425.1 Haemophilus parainfluenzae | reverse complement strand
TGAAGGAAAACGTGGTTGGTATGGCACTTTTCCACAATTAGGCGCTCCTCTAGGATTACTACTTGCCAATGGTGTCTTTTTACTCATTACCGCGCTTTTTGGACAAGCAGCAATGACTGACTGGGCATGGCGAATTCCATTTCTTTCCTCTTTTGTATTAGTTGCCATTGGGTTGTATGTTCGATTAAAACTTACGGAAGCACCAATATTTATTGCCGCACTTAACAAGTCTAAACCTAAAACTTTACCGATGATGGAAGTGATCGTTACTCATTTCAAACCGTTCTTCTTAGGCATGCTAATCTGCATTGCAGGCTATGTGCTCTTTTATATTATGATCGCTTTCAGCCAAATTTATGCAAAATCTGCCCCTACCGTATCGGAAGCCGGTTATGCAATGGGATTAGGTTTCTCACCACAAATTTTTACTGCTTTACTAATGTGCAGTGCGATTTCATTAGCCATTACAATTGCTATTTCAGGCAAATATATCGATATCGTTGGACGAAGAATTTGGTTAATTTGGACAACCTTTGGCGTGGCTATTTTTGGCTTAGCCTTGCCATATTTTCTCGATAATGGAACAACTACCAGTTTATTTTGGTTCTTGATGATAGGAATGGGGTTAATTGGCATGGGTTATGGCCCGCTTGCGAGTTTCTTACCTGAATTATTTCCCACACATGCTCGTTATTCCGGTGCATCGTTGACCTACAATATTTCAGGCTTATTCGGTGCCAGTGTAGCAGCAATTATTGCGTTACCACTAAATGCAAATTATGGCTTAAAAGGTGTTGGAATTTACTTAACCTTAAATGCTGTATTGAGTTTAATTGGGTTATGGTTTATTACGGAAACAAGAGATAGGCAACTGCTCTAGATAAATTTATCAAACTTAAAATTTCACTAATATTGAAAATATTTTGAGTAAAAGAATGCCTTTCACAAATTGAGATCGGAAAGGCATTTAAAATTAACTACACTTTTAGTATTTTAATCAGTACTAGAATAATTCTTCTGGTTGCGTTGCTGGAATGGCATCTTTAGTTTTACCTGTTCCACCGTTTAGACGTTGTTGTAACTCTGGTGGAACATAATAACCACGCTCTTGCATTTCCGCAATGTAAGTACGTTTAGGCTCAGTACCGACGATAAAGTATTCTTTTCGACCACCACCTTCAGAAAGTAAACCAGAGTTACTATCAATGGTTTTTTCCATGATGTTTGGTGGAAGTGTGAGTTGACGTTCTGGTACATCAGAAAGTGCAGCTTTCATATAAGCAACCCAGGCAGGCATTGCGGTTTTCGCACCCGCTTCACCTTTACCTAATACGCGTTTGTTATCATCGAAACCGACATAGGTCGTTGTCACTAAGTTAGCACCAAAGCCCGCATACCAAGCAACTTTCGCACTATTCGTGGTACCGGTTTTACCGCCGATGTCACTACGCTTAATGCTTTGAGCAATACGCCAGCTGGTACCTTTCCAACTAAGTCCTTGCTCACCATAAATCGCCGTATTTAATGCACTACGAATTAAGAAGGCTAATTCACCACTAATCACACGAGGGGCGTACTCTTGTTTTGCCGCACCGTCTTTCGCATCCGCCATTAAATCAACAGAACCGTCATTTAATGCTGATGTTTGAAGCTCTGGCAAGTCTAGTACATTCTCAGGTTGCTGATCACCCTCACCTTCATCTGTATCGGTGTTGCTATTACCTTTAGCAGATTTTAGATTGTCAGGGTTAGCCACTTCTGCGACATCTTTAAAACCATCAATTTTATCTTTGGTTTCACCATAAATAACAGGAATGTCGTTACAGGTGATACAAGCAATTTTCGGATTAGCAATAAATAAATCTTTACCCGTGTTATCTTGAATTTTTTCGATAAGGTAAGGATCAATTAAGAAACCACCATTATCAAATACCGCGTAAGCACGCGCCATTTCAAGCGGCGTGAAAGACGCTGCACCTAATGCAAGTGCTTCACTGGCAAAATATTGGTCACGTTTGAATCCAAAACGTTGTAAGAAGTCAGCTGTAAAGCCAACACCTGCGGTTTGTAGGGCTCGGATGGCAATCATGTTTTTAGATTGACCTAAACCCACACGTAAACGCATTGGACCGTCATAACGATCAGGTGAGTTTTTCGGCTGCCACAAAGGTTGTCCTGGTTTTTGAATGGAGATAGGACTGTCTTGCAATACGCTTGAAAGCGTTAAACCTTTCTCTAATGCAGCTGCATAGATAAATGGTTTAATCGAAGAACCGACTTGCACTAAAGATTGGGTTGCTCGGTTAAATTTACTTTGTTCGTAGCTAAAACCACCCACCATGGC
>JAGZRY010000323.1 GCA_018381425.1 Haemophilus parainfluenzae | reverse complement strand
GAAGAAGTGGATGTGTCTCAAGACCGTATCGACTATGCCGCGTTACCTGAGCATGAAAAACACATTTTCATCAGTAACTTAAAATATCAAACCTTATTAGATTCTATTCAAGGCCGTAGCCCGAACGTTGCATTATTGCCTTTAGTGTCTATTCCTGAATTAGAAACTTGGATCGAGACTTGGACATTCTCAGAAACCATCCACTCTCGTTCTTACACACACATCATTCGTAACATTGTGAACGATCCATCTATCGTGTTTGATGACATCGTGACGAACGAAGAAATCATCAAACGTGCACGTGACATTTCTTCTTATTACGATGATTTAATCCGTGATAGCCAACTTTACAGCTTGTACGGTGAAGGTACTTACACAGTAGATGGTAAAGAATGTGTGGTGACATTACGTAACTTAAAAAAACAGCTTTACCTTTGCTTGATGAGTGTGAACGCACTTGAAGCAATTCGTTTCTACGTATCTTTCGCTTGTTCGTTTGCCTTTGCAGAACGTCAATTAATGGAAGGTAATGCAAAAATCATTAAATTTATCGCACGTGATGAAGCCTTACACTTAACCGGCACACAGCACATTTTAAACATTATGGCTGCAGGTCAAGATGACCCAGAAATGGCAGAAATTGCGGAAGAATGTAAACAAGAAGCCTATGATTTATTCTTAGCCGCTGCGGAACAAGAAAAAGACTGGGCAGATTACTTATTCAAAGATGGTTCAATGATTGGTTTGAATAAAGACATTTTGGTGCAATACGTGGAATATATCACTAATATCCGTATGCAAGCCGTTGGTCTTCCATTACCATTTGGTGCACGTTCTAATCCAATTCCATGGATTAATGCATGGCTTGTTTCTGACAACGTACAAGTGGCGCCACAAGAAGTGGAAGTGAGTTCTTACCTTGTGGGTCAAATTGACTCTAAAGTCGATACCAATGATTTCGGCGATTTCGATCTTTAATTAATCATTCTACGTAAAGAGCGGTCAGTATTTTCAGCGTTTAAAAGTTCTGAAAAATTGACCGCTCTTTTTATTTGTATGAATATCAAGACATGATGATAAACGTTTTGATTTAAAAAATAGCACAATTTTGCTTTCCTGCATTTATCACCAACACTTTCCCTATAAAACAGATGACTTCATTAAAAAAGGCTTAACAAAAAACAATGCTATAGGTAGAATAAGGAAATTCTATTTTTAATAAATCACATTCTAAGTAAAAACTAACGAGGTAAAGGATATGTCAGAACAAGAAGTGAAAGAATTAGATCTCCATGGCGAAATGCTCGTTCGCCGTGAAAAATTAGCCGCATTACGCGCAAAAGGTAATGCGTTTCCAAACCAATTCCGTCGTGACGCCCTTGCCCAAGATTTACATGATAAGTACGAAGCCGAAGATGGCGAAGTATTAAAAGACAAAGCGATTGAAGTGGCCGTTGCTGGTCGTATTATGACCCGTCGTGCAATGGGGAAAGCCACCTTTATTACCTTGCAAGATATGAGTGGCAAAATCCAGTTATATGTTGCTCGTGATAACCTTCCTGAAGGCGTTTATGCTGAAGATGTGGGTGGCTGGGATTTAGGTGATATTATTGGCGTGAAAGGTACACTTTTCAAAACCAAAACCAATGAATTAACCATCAAAACAACTGAAGTTCAACTTTTAACCAAAGCACTTCGTCCGTTACCAAACAAATTCCATGGTTTAACCGACATGGAAGCACGTTATCGTCAACGTTACTTAGATTTAATTTCTAATGAAGAATCTCGTCGTACTTTTGTGATTCGTTCAAAAGTGGTGGCGGGTATTCGTGAATTCTTTATTTCTAAAGGTTTCATGGAAGTGGAAACCCCAATGCTACAAGTGATTCCAGGTGGCGCGTCTGCTCGTCCATTTATCACTCACCACAATGCATTAGACGTTGATATGTATCTTCGTATTGCACCAGAACTTTACTTAAAACGTTTAGTGGTTGGTGGTTTTGAACGTGTCTTCGAATTAAACCGTAACTTCCGTAATGAAGGGGTTTCTGTTCGTCATAACCCTGAATTCACGATGCTTGAATACTACCAAGCTTATGCGGATTATCATGATTTAATGGATAACACCGAAGAATTATTACGCAAACTCGCGATTGATATTCTTGGTACAACCATTGTGAAATACGGTGATTTAGAATTTGACTTCGGCAAACCATTTGAGCGTATTACATTACATGATGCAACCGTAAAATATGGTGCTGATAAAGGTATCGTAAAAGAAGATCTTTATGATTTCGATCGTGCAAAAGCAACAGCTGAACGCTTAGGTATCGAAGTACAAAAATCT
>JAGZRY010000322.1 GCA_018381425.1 Haemophilus parainfluenzae | reverse complement strand
AAATGCCCACAGCCAAGTGATTTTAGATGATAAAAGTGCGGTCAAAAATGCATGGGGATTACGTGAAAAAGATAGCGTGATTATTTTGCTTGATAAAACTGGCAAAGTGCAATTTGTGAAAGAAGGTAAATTGACGGATGATGAAGTCAAGGAAGTCATTTCTCGTGTAACAGCGTTAATGGCGAAGTAACAGACCTGTAAGCGGAAGTTGTCTTCCGCTTTTTTATCCTTTGAAATCCTTCATTAATTTTCTCAATGTGCCACAATTTCGTTGAAATTTACGACAATGTGTACAAATGGAAAGATGCAGATTGAGCCCAATTTTTTCTTTAGTAATTAATGGGCGTTCCTGCGCATCTGAAATGAGTCGAGTCGCTTGGCGGCATTTCATAAATTTACTCCTTAAAGTTTATGAGATAAACAGTTTTGCAGTTGTAAGCGGGCACGATAGAGTGTCGTGTGCAAATTACTTGTGCTTAATTGGATTTCTTGGCAAATTTCTTCGGAAGATAATTCTAAAAACTCTCTCATCATAAAAATCTTGGCTTGTTTGGTCGGTAGGCAAGTCAAACAAGTTTCAAAAATCAGCCAAAACTCTTCGGAATAGACCGCACTCTCGCTCTGTTCAAGATCAAGTGGGGAATGTTCAGCTTTCCAGTGTCCGCCTTCATCAAAGAAATGATTGGTTTGTTCTTCATCTTCAATTTCGGTTTCTAGCATTAATTTGCCTTTCTGGCGAAGAAAATCAATGATTTTATTTTTTAAGATAGCAAAGACCCAGGTTTTAAATGCCGCTTGTCGCTTAAAGTGCTCGAGATTGTTAAATGCACTCAAAAAACTTTCTTGAACCAAATCTTCAGCTAATACAGGATTATTCACCTGTAATGTGGCAAATTTCAGCATTTGCTCTCTAATTTGTGTCAGTTCTTTATCGGAAATTCCGGTTTCCATATTTTTTCCTTGGAAAATGTGTAAGAAATAGGTTCTCATTCGTCTAATGATAATGAAAGGAAAAGACCTTTCTAGATCACGCTAATTATTCACAAATTAAGGAAGATTCAAAATGAAAAATATTACTGCAAAAACAACCTTTACTGCTATTGCTGCACTTTTCTTCGCAACTAGTCTTTATGCGACCGATATGAAATCTAATGAAATGTCGATGGCAAAAGATCCCATGCCGATGACAAAAGATGCTATGCCAATGCAAAACGATAAAATGGCATCTGATGGAATGATGAAATCTCATGATATGAAATCTCACGACATGAAAATGGATAATATGAAATCAGAAGGCATGCAATCTGATGATATGAAAACAAAAGAAATGAAGAAAAAAGCAAAAACAATGGAAAACCCAAAAATGTAATACTTTCTTCTTAAAAGAAAAACTGCGGTCAAATTGACCGCAGTTTTTGTATCAAAGTGAGATTATTGTTTACGCCACGTTGTGCCGTTGGCGCCATCTTCTAACACAATTCCCATCGCGGTGAGTTCATTACGTGCAGCATCCGCAGCAGCCCAATCTTTAGCTGCACGAGCTTCGTTGCGTTGTTTGATGAGCGCTTCAATTTTTGCGACTTCATCATCGTCAGAGCCAGCTTGTAAGAATTTTTCTGGATCTTGTTGAAGTAAACCTAAGATACCCGCTAACTCACGTAAACGCGCAGCAAGACCATTGGCTTTTTCTACATCTTCAGTTTTCAATTTATTGATCTCACGCGCCATTTCAAATAGGACAGAAAGGGCATTAGGCGTATTGAAATCATCGTCCATTGCTTCACGGAAGGCTTCCACAAAATTTTCACCGCCAAAAGCGACCGCACTTTGATCAGTGCCACGTAAAGCGGTGTACAAACGTTCTAATGCACCTTGTGCTAAATTGAGGTTTTCTTCGCTGTAATTAAGCTGGCTGCGATAGTGTGCCGTTAGTAAGAAATAACGCACCGTTTCTGCATTGTAGTGGTTTAATACATCACGAATAGTGAAGAAGTTGCCGAGGGATTTCGACATTTTTTCTTTATCCACCATAATCATGCCAGAATGGATCCAATAATTCACATATTGGCGACCATGAGCACAGCAAGATTGCGCAATTTCATTTTCGTGGTGTGGGAACATTAAATCAGAACCACCACCATGAATATCAAAGTGTTCACCAAGTTGTTTGCAGTTCATTGCCGAACATTCAATGTGCCAACCTGGACGACCTGCGCCCCATGGGGATGGCCAGCTTGGTTCGTTTTCTTTCGACATTTTCCAAAGCACGAAATCCATTGGATTTTTCTTGATTTCATTAATTTCAATACGTGCACCCGCTTGTAATTGGTCAAGATCTTGGCGTGATAATTT
>JAGZRY010000321.1 GCA_018381425.1 Haemophilus parainfluenzae | reverse complement strand
ACGGGGAATCAGTCCTTTTATGCCACTTTTTTCAAACCGTTTCAACCATGTCCTGACTAGGGCGTTGGAAGGAATATTGTAAAAACGCGCGGCTTCTCTAATACTCATTTTCCCATTCAAAATAGGTTGAAGAACCTGTAATTTAAATTCGATTGCGTAGTGTTTACCCATAAAAAAATCTGCACCTCAATTGTTGGTTTGTTGAGTCCAACTTTTGGGGTGCAGATCAATTTAGCCGCACTTTTTTATATCTACCATACTAGAAAAATTATTTATAGCGTTTTTTTGATGCGTTTTTATCTTGCTCTTGTAAACGCTCAAGCTTTTCTTTAATTTGAATTTCCATACCACGGTTAGTTGGGAAATAATATTGAGTATCTTTCAGTTCTGGTGGGAAGTAATTTTCTCCAGCGGCATAAGCATTAGGTTCATCATGTGCATAACGATATTCAGCGCCATAGCCCAATTCTTTCATTAAAGCCGTTGGCGCATTACGTAAATGAGGCGGTACATCAAAATCAGGAAACTCTTTTACATGTTGTTTTGCCGCATTAAATGCGTTGTAAACCGCATTACTCTTCGGTGCTACAGCCAAATAAATAATGGCTTGCGCAATAGCTCGCTCTCCTTCATAAGCGCCCACTCTCGTAAAACAATCCCAAGCCGCTAGTGCAACTTGCATTGCTCTTGGATCAGCATTACCCACATCTTCTGAGGCAATCGCTAATAAACGTCGTGCTACATAAAGGGGATCTCCACCAGCTGTGATAATTCGTGCATACCAATAAAGTGCTGCATCTGCTGCTGAACCTCGAATTGATTTATGTAAAGCAGAAATCAAATCATAAAAACGATCGCCTTGTTTATCAAAACGCGCTTGTCGTTCACCTAATACTTCTTTCAACAAAGTGCGGTCTAATTTCTTACCGTTTTCTGTGTCAGAAGCCATATCTACCATCAGTTCAAGACAATTTAAAGCCAGGCGAGCATCACCATTCACATATTCAGCTAAAACCTGTAGCAAATTCTCTTCTAAAACTAAACGCTCTTTACCTAATCCTCGCTCAGGATCAGAAATGGCTTGTTTCAGAACTTGTTCGATTTCAGCCACTGTCAATGACTTAAGTAGGTAGACTCTCGCACGAGAAAGCAATGCATTATTTAGTTCAAAGGAAGGATTTTCCGTTGTGGCGCCAATAAAAATAATCGTCCCATCTTCAATATGGGGTAAAAACGCATCTTGTTGGCTTTTATTAAAGCGATGCACTTCATCCACAAATAAAATCGTTTGGCGATCTGAAAGTCGATTTTGTTTCGCTCGGTCAATTGATTCTCGAATTTCTTTCACGCCGCTTGTCACCGCTGAAATTCGTTCAACTTCTGCATTAATACGATGAGCAATAATTTCCGCCAGTGTTGTTTTACCTGTACCCGGCGGTCCCCACAGAATCATCGAATGAATATGCCCTGCTTGAATTGCTTTACGAAGCGGCTTTCCTTCCCCAATTAAATGTGTTTGCCCATAATATTGTTCCAAATTTGTTGGACGCATACGGGCTGCTAAAGGGCGAAAGTCATTTTCAGCAAAATCAAAATTAAGATTAGACATATTCTTTCCTTAATAAGCAAAAGGTGTGAAGATTATCATTCACACCTTATGGATTATTTTTTACCTTTACGTTGGTCATCCAATTCCACGCCTTTCGGTACGCTAAATTGGAATAAGCTATCAGCTAGTGTTTGATTTGTAATGTTACGCAACACATAAAGATTGGTTTGACCATCTTTTTCTGTGGTGCTGAAATTTTTTAACACACCATTTGTATCTACACGAATATCAAATTGTTTAATATTGCTATTTTTCGCCTTCGGTTTTAACACAAAGGTATCCGCATTCTGCGTCACTGAATACTGATTCCAGTGGCTTTTATCGTTACTGGTCAAAAGGACGAAAGGGGTATTATTTACCGCATCCTTCACCCATTGAGCAGTCACTTGTTGCACGAATGGATCGTAATACCAAAGGGTTTTACCATCTGCAATAATTTGTGTTTCTTGTGGTGATTTGGTATCCATACGGAAAAGATTTGGACGTTTAATTTGAAGTTTTCCACTTCCTTGTTGGACGTTTTTACCGCCAACAGAGGTCACGGTTTGAGAGAAATCAGCGCTCAATACTGTCACTTGATTTAAGCGATTTTGCAGCTCATCAGCAGCATCGGCAAAAGCAAAATTACTCACACTTAATAGCGCAGTAAGTGCGGTCATTTTTAATAATGTTTTTTTCATTCTACTTTCCTTTTTGTAAAGTGAAACTTAAGAGAATTAATATTCGGAACGTCGAGCTAAAATT
>JAGZRY010000320.1 GCA_018381425.1 Haemophilus parainfluenzae | reverse complement strand
CGGGAAAATAGGATTTGCAATGGCATTTGCCAATTTCGGGGAAATTACATCTTGAATATCTGTCATGGTTAATTTCTCATTTTATGAATTCGTTTTTGGGTAAGCCACGAAATTAATATTTATCAATCACATGCGCTTGCACTTCTGCGCCGTAATTGTTAATTTCCTGCCATTGCGGATAAAGACCGGCTAAATCATCATTTGCCATACCTAAACGCACTGCTTGATCCACAATAATACGTGCCACATCAAAATGACGGGAAAGTGGATAAGCCTCTAATTGTTCTTTTAAGACCAAACTTAAATCAATTGGACGATTATTTTCACGGTATTGAATGAGTAAGCCTTGCATATGCTCGACGATTTGATCATGTAAATCAGCCAAAGACTCATATTGCAACTCTTCAGGTAATTCACCCAATGCATCATCTTCACGTAATACCATTTCTTCATCACGCAGATCGACCAAACGTTCCGCTTGAGCAGTCCACAAGAACCAAGGATGATCGAAATAGCTATGGATAGAATTACGCAAGCGTTGTGAGAATACACGGTTTTTATCCATATCAATGGCGGTACGGATAAATTTATGCACGTGACGGTCATAACCAATCCATAAATCAATAGCTTGTTGTCCCCAGCTAATAATGCGGTCAAGCTTGGATTGTAAATCAGTGATTAATTGTTCAATAAAATACAGCTCATCATGACCAATTACACAATCTTGAATACGTAATAATTGAGCCTGTAACTTATCACCCGCTGCATTTAAAGTATCTTGTAACTCACGTAAATTGCCTGAGGTTTCATCTAATAAGCGCTCACAGCTAGAAATTGCTGCCTGCCAATCTTTAGTAAGTAAATTTGCAATTTCTTCTTTAATACTTTGCTGATTTTCATCCATCACGCGTTGTGATAAATCGATACTATCGAAAATCTCTGCCACAGAATATTTTAACGGAGCGAAAACATTCCGACGCCAAAAATGCTCATTCTCCCCTTTTGCTGCACCTTCTTCTGCTGCATCAGATGCACGCTGAATTTCATCAGCCACAATAGAAAGCTGTACAGAAAGACGTAACGCAGAAAATTCACGCTGACGAATATAATAATCCGATACGCCAACACCTAATGGGGTGAGACGATAAATGGAAAGCCCTTCAGTAAATTCACTGCTGAAACGGTTAAGAAAACGCTGCTTCACCAATTCATTGATAGCATTATTGGCACGAGTGGCAATCGCGTCCGTTGATTGGTCAAAGGCATTGGCTGTATGGCGGAAAATATCCACTAAATCGGCTTCTAGCATCTCACCGTCTAAACGCTCATTGTTATAAATAGCAATAGCCAGTAAAAACACCAAACGCTCTGTCGGCAGATTTAACGAAAATTCCCGCTCTTTCGCCCATGAGACAAGTTCAGGGATGGTTTGTGAGGTTTCGATCATTCGGTTACAAAAGCTTAAAATTGAACAAAAAATTAGTGAGATTATACAGGATTTTTTATCGTTCTTGAAATCTTCTTGCAAATTGAACGAACTTTTTATTTTTCAAGATTATATGTGGCTAATCTGCGATGTAAAAAAATTAATAAATAGACGTTATCTTCAAAACAATCAAAAATTTGACCGCACCTATTACAAGATATATCGCCAAACAAATGCACTGACTAAAATAATCAACATAATAATAATTTGTATTAAACGTTTTTTGGTTAATTTTTCTGCTGCCATACCTATTTACTCGTAGATAACTTCTTTAATTTACTATTTAGTGGTAGAATAATTGCGTTAGATCAATTTTACACTATATTTATCGATTTGAGGAACTAATGAATAATTTCGTTTCAGAAACTAAATCAGGGCGCAGAATTCAATCTGGTGGTTGTGCGATTCATTGCCAGGATTGCAGCATTAGTCAACTTTGTATTCCTTTCACATTAAACGAACATGAGCTCGATCAGCTTGATAATATTATTGAGCGTAAAAAGCCTATACAAAAATCTCAAGTCCTTTTTAAAGCGGGTGATACGCTTAATTCTATTTATGCGATTCGTTCTGGTACCATTAAAACTTATACCATTAGTGAAGCGGGCGAAGAACAAATTACCTCTTTTCACTTACCGGGTGATTTAGTCGGTTTCGATGCGATCACAAATATGCAACACTCAAGTTTTGCTCAAGCATTGGAAACCGCTATGGTATGTGAAATTCCATTTGATATCTTAGATGACTTATCTGGAAAAATGCCTAAGCTTCGTCAGCAAATTATGCGTTTAATGAGTAGTGAAATCAAAAGTGATCAAGAAATGATTTTATTACTGTCTAAAATGAATGCTGAAGAACGTTTAGCCGCATTCATC
>JAGZRY010000319.1 GCA_018381425.1 Haemophilus parainfluenzae | reverse complement strand
GCATCAACGAAAAGTGAGGTTCTTACGCTATTTTGGCTTTTATCTCCAACAAATGGGGTTGGAACAATAAGTTCCACGCTTGCCGTAGCCATCGCGTTACCACCAACGACATCAGTACTTTGATACCATTGGCCATATTTGTCTTGATAAATCGCATTAGGACCTACTGCACCATAAGCAAAACCACGTAATGAACCAATACCACCCGCCGTATAAAGTTGATAGAACGGTACACGTTTACCACCTAAGCCATTTGCATAAGAAGCAGTTGCTTTTCCAGATAATACCCAGCGATGATCACGATCTAATGGGTAGAAACCTTGAAGATCAGCACTTAATTTATAATATTTATTATCAGATCCTGGAATGGTGACACGGCCACCTAAACTTGCTTTCACACCTTTAGTTGGGAAATAGCCACGGTTTAGGCTGTTGTAATTCCAACCAAATGAGAAATCAAAATCATTAGTTTTGATTGAGTTTCCAGTCAAATTCATTGACTTCATGTATAAATCACGGTTGTATTCATACGCGAAGTTACTGATTTTATTATAAGTATAACCTAATCCCACGTAATATGAGTTATTCTCATTAACTGGGAATCCTAATGTGACATTACCACCGTAAGTTGTACGTTTATAGGTTGATGAAGTATCACTTTTCGAGTTATCGTAAGTTTCATAGAATACGTTTCCACCTAAACTTACTCCATCTTTAGTAAAGTATGGTTCTGTATAACCCAAGTTTACACTTGTACCGTAGTCATTACGTGTACCTGCTAAACTTACCGCTGCACCTGTTCCCAAGAAATTGTCTTGTTTCACACTTGCTTGATAGCTGATACCACTTTCTGTACCATAACCGATACCAAAGTTAATACTACCGGTATTACGTTCTCTTACTTTATATACGACATCGACTTCATCATTAGAACCTTGAATTGGTTCAACACGATTTTCTACACTCTCAAAGAAACCCGTTCTATCTAAACGTACTTTACCTAACTCAACTAATTGAGAGTTATACCAAGTACCTTCTTGCTGGCGCATTTCTTGACGCAATGTGCTATCTGCAGAAACCGTATTACCTTCAAAGCGAACTTGACGAACAGATAAACGACGTCCCGCATCAACCACAAAGGTTAATGCTAATGTTTTATTCGCATCATCGAAAGTTGGTACAGTATTCACTGTTGCACTACCGTAACCACGTTCACCTAATTTATCTTTAATTAAGCTTTCAACATTTTGCACATCCGCACGACTGAATGTATCATTTAAGTGAAGTTCACCTAATAATGGTTGTAATTCATCAGCCATACCACCTAAGTTACCGACGATACGAGCAGAACTTAAATTGTATTTTTCACCTTCACTTACATCAATAGTGACATCTGCTTTTGTATGTTCTTCATTCAACTGAACATCTGTTTTTGTCACTCTTGCTTTTGCATAACCATTATTTTGGTAATAGTCTTGGATAGCTTGAATATCTTTATCAAATTGAGAACCATCAAACTTATTACCCCAAAGTTTCCACCAAGAATCAGGTTGAAGTTCCATTTGTTCTTGTAACTTACTGCTAGAAATCGCTTCATTTCCATTAAAAGTAACAGAACGAAGTTTTGCCGTATCATCTTCATCAATTTGAAGTGTAATTTCTGCACGGTTATTTGGTAAAGTTGTCACGATCGGATCAACTTTCGCATTATAACGACCTACACTCTTATAATGTTCTCTTAAGGTTTTCGCAAACTCTTCTAATTTCGCACGATTTAAAACATCACCACTCTTGAAACCATTTGCATCAAGGTTTTGTTTTAATGCTTCTGTTGGAATAACTGAATTACCTTTAATATTCACTTCAGAAATGATTGGTTTCGCAATAACGCTCACAACTAATGCATCGCCATCCTGGAAAGCTTTAACATCATCAAACTGTCCACTTACGAATAATGAACGTACAATATTGGCTACATCTTTATCCGTTACACGCTGACCACTACGAACAGGAAGGCTTGCTAGAATTTGCTGTTCTAAGTCTCCTTGAGCACCGTCAACACGAATGTCTTTTGCTACAAATGGTGCCGCAAATACACTCGTTGTAGTACCGAATAATAAACTTGCGATTAGAAGTTTTTTCATCGACTTTATCCTATAAAAAACAATAGTTATAAACGAAAGAAATCATTAAAAAGCACAAAAATTGTTTGAATTAACAAGATTGTTAGCCCTACACGATAACTTAAATTTTGTACCCGTTCTGAAACAGGTTTTCCTTTGATAGCTTCCGCCGCCAAAAATACGAGATGTCCACCATCTAAAACTGGCAACGGAAATAAATTCATTATGCCTAAATTAACACTAAT
>JAGZRY010000318.1 GCA_018381425.1 Haemophilus parainfluenzae | reverse complement strand
CCTTGGCTGATAATCGCAACAGGCGTATTCGCAGCTCGACCATACTGTTGTAAACGTTCAGCAATGACTTGCGCTTTTAACGTCCCCATATAAATAACTAAGGTTTGATGACTTCTTGCTAAGGTTTGCCATTCAATATCAGAGGCATCGGCTTTACGATGGCCGGTCACAAAAATTGCACTTTGTGCATAATCTCTGTGGGTTAATGGAATGCCTGCATAGGCTGTTGCGCCAATGCCCGCGGTGATACCTGGTATAACAGAAAATGGAATTTGATGTTGAGCTAACACTTCTAACTCTTCGCCACCGCGTCCAAAAACGAAAGGATCACCACCTTTTAAACGAACAACTCGCTTGCCTTGTTGAGCAAGGGTTAATAACAATTGGTTGGTTTCTTCTTGTGCGACAGAACGACCATTGGCACGTTTTCCCACAAAAATACGTTCTGCATCACGACGAATCAAAGAAAGAATCTCATCAGAAACCAGTGCATCGTAAAGCACCACATCAGCTTGTTGAATTTCTTGTAAACCGTTAAGAGTTAGTAATCCAGCATCGCCAGGACCGGCACCAACTAAAGAAACAAAACCACCTTGATAGTTATTTTCTAGTTGCTCAGCCAATTCCTCTTCAGATTGAGCATCTTGTTGATTTTTAACGAGACTTGCAAAACGTCCGCTAAACATTTTTTCCCAAAAACGGCGACGTTCGGTGACCGATGTCAATTTTGCTTTCACTTGATCCCGCCATTTACCGGAAATTTCTGCAATTTTGCCCAAATGTTGCGGTAATAAGGCTTCTAATTTTTCTCGTAATAACCGAGCCAAAACTGGTGCTTTACCACCACTCGAAATCGCAATTTGGATCGGATTACGATCAATAATAGAAGGGAAGATAAAGCTACAATGAGGTTGATCATCCACCACATTAACTAATTTATGTTGACTTTCGGCTAAATGGAAAATACGGTGATTTAATATCTCATCATTTGTTGCTGCGATCACTAACATCACCGTTCTCATTTGTTCGGCATTAAATTCTTTCGCAATCCATAGTACTTTATTTTGACGTTCAAGCTCGCTTAATTCCTCATTTAATTGGCGAGCAACAATACGGACCTGAGCATTCGCTTTGAGCAACAACCCAATTTTACGAGCAGCCACTGAACCACCGCCGACAACAAGTACCGGACGACCGGTTAAATCGGCAAACAGAGGAAAATAATTCATAGGTATCACTCCTATTTATTTACTTTATCAGCACGTTGTGCACTGATATATAGTCGATCAAATAAGCCGTTATCGACAAAATGTTTAGTATTAATCGACTCCCACGAACCAAAACGTTGGTTTACATCAAATTGATTCACTTCGGGAAAAAGTGCGGTCGTTTTAGCAATAATTTTTTTATCTGTCGGACGGAAATAATTTTGGGCAGCCAGTTCCTGTGCTTGGGGTGACCATAAATAGCTCAAATAATCATGGGAAAGTTGATGCAAACCATCTGTTTGCGTATTTTTATTCACTTCCGCCACATAAATTGGGGTATAGGCCGTTATACTTGGGTACACCACTTCAAAGCTGTTTTCGCCCAGTGTTTTAGCCGCTAACGCTGCTTCATTTTCTGGGGCAATTAAAACATCACCGATATTACGCTGCGTAAAAGAAATACTGGCACTGCGCGCACCCGCCTCTAAAACCGGCACATTTCTTAGTAGGCGTAACATAAAATCTTGTGGTTTATCACTATGCTGTTCGGCATAAGCTAAAGCCGATAAATAAGCAAAGCGCCCGTTCGCAGAGGTTTTAGGATTAGCAAAGACCACTTTGACATCATCACGTACCAAATCAGACCAGTCTTGAATGTGTTTTGGATTTCCTTTTTTCACCAAAAGCACCATCACTGACCCAAAAGGAACGGCTCCATTCGGTAATACTTGCTGCCAATCCGCATTCACTAAGCCCTTTTTAACTAAAGCGTCGATATCATTACTTTGTGTTAGCGTCACCACATCTGCAGGCAAGCCATTTAACACGCTGAGCACCTGTTTACTGGCGCCACCATGCGATTGTGAAATCATCACATCTGAGGGAAATTCACGTTGAAATGCGATGTTATATTCCTTATAGAAATCACGAATCACGTCATAGGACACATTCAGTAGCACCGTTTTTTGTTCCGTACTGGTATGCCATAAACAAGCTGCCAAACCGAAAGAAAGCAATGAAAATAAAACAATTTTTTTCATTTTTACTCTCCTCCGTTGTTACCCTCAATTTCGTGTGGCTAAATTTATATCGCAAAATGTTAAGTACAAAAAATAACGAAAAAGCATTTTATAGAACAAAATGAAATATAAAATACAGAACCAA
>JAGZRY010000317.1 GCA_018381425.1 Haemophilus parainfluenzae | reverse complement strand
TTTTGTCATCGCATTCACATCTGAAATATTCAATTTATTATCACGGAATACTTGCATCAGTGAAACACCTTGAGGCACAGTTAATGTTTTTGTTGCACCGGTTGAAGCGGTTTGTGCTGCTGGTTCAGCTGCTTTCACCGCATTGTGGGTTGCTGATTTCGCTTCCACAATTTGAACCTTACTGTCTTTAGTCGCAACTGGTTTCGCTTCTTGAATTTTACTTGACTCTTTTTTCACGGTTTGAGTCGGTTGAGCTGTCACTTTTTCAGCTACAGGTTTAGGTTGTTTTTTCTCTTGAACCACAGGTGTCTGTTCACGACGAGGTTCTGCTTTATGCTCAACTGTTGCGGTATGTTTTTCTACAGTGGGTTGTACTGTTTTCACTGGTTCTTTAACTGGTGCCGGAGCAACAACTGGTTGAACCGGCGAAGGTTGAGTGGCCGGTTGTTGAGCAACAGTTTGTTGTGCAAGCGCTGCAGGTTGTGATTTCGCAGAATCTGCTTTATCACCTACATATTCCATTGCTAGAGGTGTATCTGATTTAGCGTCATTTGCTGTTTGTTCTGTTGTTGCTGGAGCCGTAGTATTATTGTTATCTAATACCGTCGTTTCAACTGGTTGAGACTGATCCAATGATTGGAATTGAACTGGAATTTCATTACTATTTTGTTGTTCAAAAGACTCTACCGTATCTGAATTTGGTTTTAGGGTGAAGAAAATGATCAGTAATACCACTAACCCCAAAATAGCAATAAATAAACGGCGATGTTTTTCTGGTAACATTTGTAGAACCTTCCATTTTTCAGGTGATTTCAAACTTGCTGCTGTGGCGGCTGTTGGTGCAACTGTTTCTGCTTGAGTCGTCACTTCTTCCACAATCTCTTCTGCAGGTGAATTTTCAAACATCACTTTTTCTTCCGCTACGTTTTCTACTTGAATATTTTCAACAGACTCTTGAGAGCCGAAAGCATTTGATTGCACTGACTGTTCAGTAGTTTCACTTTGGAATGCTTGAGAAGGTGAAAAAGGTTGGCTTGCTGCCACACCAAAAGTTGGTTCGCGACGAACATGGAATTGTGTATCTGCCTGTTCTTTTTTACCAAATAAACCTTTGGCTTTATCAAAAATTGAGCCACTTTGTTGAACTGGTTTTCTTGGTATCACAGAGTCAGAGTGATTAAATCCTAAATCTAATTCATTTTGAGATGAATTGTCGTTAGGTTGATTTTTATTATCCACGGTATTACCTCGATTTGCTAAACTAAAGATCGCACAAAAGTGCGGTGAAAAATTGAATCGTATTTTATCGGATCTTAAGCTGTGTATAAAGTCTTATTTGGCTCGCCACCGATTTCTCGTGCTAATTTGGGCACTAAATAGCCAGAAGTGATCGCCTGCAATTCTTTATAAATTTGTAATGCACGCTCATCTGAAATAAAGAAATGACTCGCTCCCTGCACTTTATCCAACAAATGCAAGTAATAAGGCAAAATTCCTGCTTGAAACAGCTTATCGCTTAATACTTTTAATGTATGTGGGTTATCATTCACATCCTTTAAAAGGACTGATTGATTGAGTAACGTGACCTTAGCGCCTGCCAGTTTTTTCATAGCGAAAGCGAGTTTTTCATCAATTTCATTTGGATGATTGATATGCGTCACAAACACTGTTTGTAATGGACTATTCAACAATAAATCACAAAACTCATCCGTAATGCGTTCTGGAATCACGACAGGCAAACGAGAGTGAATACGCAAACGTTGTAAGTGCGGTATCTTTTCAAGACGTTCTAATAGCCACGCCCATTCACTATCCTTCGCCATCATCGGATCGCCGCCTGAAAAAATCACTTCTTCGATTTCAGAATGTGCGGCAATATAGTCTATTGCTTGTTGCCAACTGGTTTTATTGCCTGGGTTTTGATCATAAGGAAAATGACGACGGAAACAATAGCGGCAGTTAACTGCACAGCCTCCTTTTGCCATGAACAGCAAGCGATTTTGGTATTTATGCAGAATATTAGGCACAGCATTTTTTTGCTGCTCATCTAAAGGATCTTGGCCAAAACCCTCCGCTTCAATAAATTCTTGTTGAGCCGTCATCACTTGCAAAAAAAGTGGGTCTTTAGGGTTCCCTTTTTCCATTTTTTCAACAAAAGGCAAAGGCACTCTCATAGCAAAAAGTTTACGAGCAGCGATGTCCTCGGCAAAATCGTCAACGGGCAAATTTAAGGTTTTTAATAAGATTTTCGGATCAGAAATCGCATTTTTTAGGATTTCTAACCAATTTTGTTCTTCTCTAATCGCAATATTTCGGGTTAAAATACGCACTTTCAAACAATCTCTATTTTTTAGGATATTTTTAATATGGCTAC
>JAGZRY010000316.1 GCA_018381425.1 Haemophilus parainfluenzae | reverse complement strand
CCATTCTTTGGTTGGATTCAAGATTTATCGGCACAAGACCCTTACTACATTCTCCCAATCTTAATGGGCGGATCAATGTTCTTGTTACAAAAAATGTCACCGACACCAGTTGCAGATCCAATGCAACAAAAAGTGATGAATTTCATGCCATTGATCTTCATGTTCTTCTTCCTCTGGTTCCCGGCAGGTCTCGTACTTTACTGGTTAGTGTCTAACTTAATCACTATCGTACAACAACAAATGATCTACCGTGGTTTAGAGAAAAAAGGGTTACACACCCGTAAAAAATAACAGATAGAAGGCATCGAAAGATGCCTTTTTTCTATCATTGATTGATATATAATCTCATGGGCGTATTAATGCGCCCTCTCATTTTTTTATCGCAGATAAAAGTGCGGTCAATTTTTAGTGAGTTTTTATGAAAGAAACAATCGTCGCACAAGCGACAGCGCCAGGACGTGGCGGTATTGGTATTTTGCGTGTATCCGGCCCAAAAGCGGTTGAAGTAGCACAAGCGGTACTAGGTAAATGTCCTAAACCACGCATGGCAGATTATCTACCTTTTAAAGATGCTGATGGCACAGTATTAGATCAAGGCATTGCGCTTTATTTTAAATCACCGAATTCCTTTACCGGTGAAGACGTATTGGAATTGCAAGGCCATGGTGGACAAGTGGTATTAGATTTGTTGCTAAAACGAATTTTACAATTTGATGGTGTTCGTCTTGCTCGTCCAGGTGAATTTTCTGAACAAGCTTTTTTAAACGATAAATTAGATTTAGCCCAAGCGGAAGCCATTGCCGATTTGATTGATGCGACTTCGGAGCAAGCTGCTCGTTCAGCATTAAAATCGCTACAAGGTGAATTTTCCAATAAAGTGAATCAGTTGGTGGATTCAGTTATTTATCTTCGTACTTATGTGGAAGCATCAATTGATTTCCCTGATGAAGAAATTGACTTTTTGGCAGACGGTAAAATCGAAGCAAAATTACGAGAAATTATCACTCAGCTTGATTTAGTCCGTAGCGAAGCAAAACAAGGCTCGATTTTACGTGAAGGGATGAAAGTGGTGATTGCCGGTCGTCCAAATGCAGGTAAATCCAGTTTACTGAATGCTTTAGCGGGCAGAGAAGCGGCCATTGTGACAGATATTGCAGGAACAACGCGTGATGTGTTGCGTGAGCATATTCATATTGATGGCATGCCTTTACATATTATTGATACCGCAGGCCTTCGAGAAGCGACAGATGAAGTTGAACGTATCGGGATCTCGCGTGCCTGGACGGAGATTGAGCAAGCCGATCGGATTATCTTAATGTTAGACAGTAGCGATCCTGATAGCCAAAATATCGAAAAAGTGCGGTCAGAATTTTTATCAAAATTGCCAAATAATATGCCGGTGACCATTGTTCGCAATAAAGTAGATTTAAGCGGTGAGGCAGTTGGGCTAAAAGAAGAAAATGGAACAACGACCGTTTGTTTATCCGCCCAAACACATCAGGGGGTAGATTTGTTGCGTGAGCATTTAAAACAGACGATGGGCTTCCAAACAGGGATGGAAGGTGGTTTCTTGGCTCGTCGTCGTCATCTTGATGCCTTAGAAAAAGCGGCCGAACATTTACAAATTGGATTAGTCCAATTAACCGAGTTTCATGCGGGTGAATTACTGGCGGAAGAACTTCGTTTAGTGCAAGCTAACCTGAGTGAAATTACGGGGCAATTTACCTCGGATGATTTACTCGGCAATATTTTCAGTTCTTTCTGTATTGGAAAATAAACTTTAGTTTATGACTTTTCATATGTTGTGGGTCATTGCGCTTGGTCTCTCGATGGATGCCTTTGCAGTTTCCATCTCTAAAGGCTTAGCAATGCGCGCTTTTCGATGGAAACAAGCATTAGCTATTGCATGCTGCTTTGGGTTATTTCAAGGCATCATGCCTGCGATAGGCTATGTTGTCGGGCTGCAATTTAGTCAGATGATTCAAAATTGGGATCATTGGATTGCCTTTGTTTTGCTTGCGCTCATTGGTGTGAATATGATTCGAGAAGGACTTAGCTCGGATGATGAACCTACTCCCTCATTGATTAGTTTAAAACACTTGCTAACACTTGGTGTGGCAACGAGTATTGATGCGTTAGCCGTCGGTGTCTCTTTTGCTTTTCTTTCCGTGGACATTTTATTGGCTGTTTTCATCATAGGTTTAACAACCTTTGTCATCTCTTTATTGGTGTAAAGAGCGGTCATTTTTTAGGGAAAAAATTCAAAAGCAAAGCAGAGATTTTTGGCGGTTTAGTGTTATTAGTCATGGCTGTGAAAATCCTACACGAACATGGTGTTTTTTAAGTGCGAATTTTCGCCTTTTAGATTATAATC
>JAGZRY010000315.1 GCA_018381425.1 Haemophilus parainfluenzae | reverse complement strand
GGCGGAACAAGGCAATAAAGGCGCGCAAAAAGCAGAAAAACTGCTTGAAAAGCCTGATACCTTGTTAAGTTTTATTCTGATCTTTAATAACCTTGTGAACATCAGCGCTTCAGCTATTGCAACCATGATTGGTATGCGTTTATATGGTGATGCGGGAGTGGCTATTGCAACAGGTTTATTAACTTTTGTGATGCTTGTTTTTTCTGAAATTTTCCCTAAAACTGTCGCGGCAATGTATCCTGAAAAGGTGGGATTATTTTCAAGCCATATTTTGGTCTTGCTATTAAAAGTATTTTATCCATTAGTTTGGTTAATGAATCTTTTCACGAAGACATTAATGCGAATGATGGGTTTAAAACCAGATATGCAAAAACAAGTGATTAGTCGCGAAGAACTTCGTACTATTGTATCGGAAGCGGGAGAAGCCACGCCGGATGAACAACATCCACAAATGTTGCTTTCTATTTTAGATATGGAAACGGTGACTGTCGACGATATCATGGTGCCACGCAATGAAATTGCAGGAATTGATATTGATGACGATTGGAAAGCCATTATGCGCCAGCTTAATCATGCACCACATAATCGAATTGTGCTGTATAAAGGCAGCCTTGATGAGCAAGTTTTAGGTATTTTGCGTGTGCGTGAAGCGTTTCGTTTGTTATTAGAAAAAAATGAATTTACCAAAGAAACCTTATTACGTGCCGTCGATGAAGTGTACTTCATTCCAGAAGGGACACCACTAAAAACACAATTAGCGAATTTCCGTACGAAAAAAGAACGTATCGGCTTAGTGGTAGACGAATATGGTGACATTAAAGGATTAGTCACGCTTGAAGATATTTTAGAAGAAATTGTGGGTGATTTTACCACCTCTACAGCACCGACTATTGAACAAGAAGTGGTTCATCAATCTGATGGTTCAATGATTATTGAAGGTTCGGCGAATCTTCGCGATTTAAATAAAATGTTTGGTTGGGAATTGGATACAGAAGATGCTCGAACCTTTAATGGTTTGATTCTTGAGCATCTTGAAGATATTCCTGATGAAGGAACTATTTGTGAAATCAATGATTTACGAATTACTATTTTAGAAGTCAACGATAACATGATCAAGCAAGCAAAAGTGGAGAAATTAGCCTCTTAAATACGGCTTTTTCTGACCGCTCTTTTGTTTAAGAAATACGTTATTTTTACAAAGGATTGAATATGACGGATGAGATTCGTTTAACACAATACAGCCACGGCGCAGGTTGAGGCTGTAAAATTTCGCCTAAGGTGTTAGGGACAATTTTACAGACAGAACTCGAAAAATTTGCTGATCCCAATTTATTAGTGGGAAATGAAACAGCGGATGACGCAGCAGTTTATGACCTTGGTTATGGTACTGCAATTATCAGTACCACAGATTTTTTCATGCCTATTGTGGACGATCCTTTTGATTTTGGCCGCATTGCTGCGACCAATGCCATTAGTGATATTTTCGCAATGGGCGGAAAGCCAATTATGGCGATTGCTATTTTAGGTTTTCCGATTAATAAATTACCAGCAGAAGTGGCACAGAAAATAGTTGATGGTGGTCGTTTTGCTTGTCATCAAGCGGGGATTTCTCTTGCAGGAGGTCACTCGATTGATGCGCCAGAACCCATTTTTGGTTTAGCCGTAACGGGCGTTATTGCAACGGATCGTGTAAAACGTAATGCTTCAGCAGAAGCAAATTGTAAGCTTTATTTAACCAAACCATTAGGTATTGGTGTGCTGACTACTGCTGAGAAAAAAGGCAAGTTAAAACCAGAACATCAAGGCTTAGCAACGGCAGCCATGTGTCAAATGAACCTGATTGGTAGCCAATTTGCGGAAGTTGCTGGTGTTACCGCCATGACGGATGTAACCGGCTTTGGTTTATTAGGACACTTAGCTGAAATCTGTGAAGGCTCAAATCTTAATTCGGTTGTGCATTTTGATAAAATCAAATTATTAGATGGCGTGGCAGATTACATTGCAGAAGGCTGTGTACCAGGTGGAACCAACCGTAACTTTGAAAGCTATGGCCATAAAATCGGTCCTCTTACGGATTATCAAAAGGCGGTACTTTGCGATCCTCAAACTTCAGGTGGCTTGTTGATTGCGGTTAAACCTGAAAGTGAAGCGGAAATCTTAGAGATTGCGAAAAAAGCGTGCATTGAGCTTAGTGAGGTCGGTGTATTGAAACCTCACCAAGAAGGTGTGCTAGTAGAAGTCGAATAAATCATTTTCGTTAAAGTAAAAAGTGCGGTGAAATTGATCTGCACCCCAAAAGTTGGACTCAACAAACCAACAATTGAGGTGCAGATTTTTTTATGGGTAAACACTACACAATCGAATTTAAATTACAGG
>JAGZRY010000314.1 GCA_018381425.1 Haemophilus parainfluenzae | reverse complement strand
TGTGTGGCTTTCAGATAAAAGTAGTTTTATCAAATTACAACCGCAATTATTAGGTAAAGAAAAACCGGCTCACGATAGCAAAGAATTTCAACATCAACCAGCAAGCGAGCCTTTTGATGAAGAAAATACGATGCCGGAATTACCACCAAATTACGAATTTAAACAAGACGCAAAAGGATAAACAACAAGAGCGAACATGATATGGTTCGCCCTTTTCTTTTATTGTTTCACTTGCTGTTCTAAAAACAAGATCATCTGCAATGCAATATCAATGCCACTGGTTTTCTCGATCATTTCTAACCCCGGGCTAGCATTTACTTCAAGCACCAATAAACCTTCTTTTGAACGAATCAAATCAACACCAGCTACAACAAGCCCTAAGGCTTTAGTGGCTCGAATGGCAATAGATTTTTCCTCTTCAGTGAGTTTAACTTTTTCTGCAGTGCCTCCACGATGAAAATTTGCACGAAACTCGCCATCTTGTCCAATACGCTGCATTGTGGCGACGACTTTATCACCGATCACAAAACAGCGAATATCAGTCCCTTTTGCCTCTTCGACAAAATCTTGTAACAAAACAGGGACATTCGCATCTTTTAACGTTTCTAAAATACTGACCGCACTTTGTGGACGGTCAGCCAAGATCACCCCAATACCTTGTGAACCTTTTAAGGTTTTAATAATCACTGGAGCGGTTATTTGCTTAATGGCTTGTTTAGGATCAACTTCACAACCGGATAAGACTGAATTTGGTATTGCAATACCTTGCTCCAATAATATCTGCAAACTACGCCATTTATCGCGTGCGGCTAAAAATGCTTGTTCTTTATTAAGGCAATAGACTCCTTTTCCTTGGAAATGTCGCAATACTGCACACCCCATTTGGGTGCTTGTCGTCCCAAAGCGTGGTAGTACAGCATCATAATCAGGCAATAAATAAAGCTCACTTTCTGCATTTTGTTGATAATACAAAGAAAAGTGCGGTTGATTTTTGTCGAGTTTTAAAATGCAACGATTAGGATCCAAAATATCCATTTGATGCCCGCAACTTTCTGCTGCTTCTCTTAAACGCTGGCAGCTATAAAGGCGAGGTTCACGACAAAGCATCAATAATTTCATTCAGCTATATCCTTATGAAAAGAGGAGTTGATATATTACACCAATCACAATAATCCTGAAAAATGATTTCTGCTTTTGTGGAAATAGAGTAGAATTAGGGTGAATTTTTATTTAAATAAAAGGAAAATTTTATGTTCGTAGTTATTTTTGGTCGTCCAGGCTGCCCTTATTGTGTACGTGCAAAAAACCTTGCTGAAAAATTAAAAGGTGAAGTAGCGGATTTCGATTATCGCTATGTAGATATTATCGCTGAAGGTATTTCTAAAGCTGATTTATCAAAATCTGTCGGTAAAGAAGTGGAAACTGTGCCACAAATCTTTATCGATGAAAAACCAATCGGCGGTTGCACTGATTTCGAAGCATTAATGAAAGAACAATTTAACGTTGTTGCTTAATTTTTGCTAAAAACATAAAAGTGCGGTTAATTTCAACCGCACTTTTTTATTTCATCTTAGTTAATTTGCAACAAAATCGACCAATCCCACTCCGTTTCATTCAAACGATATTGTTCTTTTAATGCGGGTCCACAAGAGTTAGAACCTACCCCACTCATTTTATAATCCACACACAAGATCGTACTACCACTTTTCTCCAAATCATATTGGTGCTTTTTACAGCCCAATTCTTCTTGGGAATAAGGGGAAACATTCATACTAAAAGGCGTATAACTTTGCACGGTAAAGCAATCAGACGAATTCGCCACCTTCACCTCACGACAACCATAATGACTGCCATTTTCTTGTGGCTTTAAATAAGATACATGATTACTTTCTGGCGTTGTCTTATAACGACCGAAAGCCGTGGCGTGATGTTTATCCAGATAACTTTCCGTTGGACCATAGCCTATATACTCCACTTGATTAAATCCTTGATTAAGGAAGAAACGCAAGCCAAAGCGTGGTAAGAATGGCAAGTGCGGTTGTTTTTCAGCATGAATATTGATGTGAAGCAATCCATTTTTCTCAATACGATACACCACATGCAATGTCAGAATTCGCGCTTTTGATACAGCAACCAGCCCTAATTTAAAGATAATTTCAACCGCACTTTCCTGCTTGGTTAAGTGATAATCATAGACTCGACTCGTGGCACGATCGTAACCTGCAGCAAGCCAATGTGCTTTCATTAAACTATCGTTATCCAAAGGTGCTCGCCAAATATTGAAATCAGCTGCTTGATTCAACCATGGCTCGCCATCTTTGCTAATTTGTTGAATAGTGCCTTTATATTGATCAAACTGGTATTCAATATCTACCACTT
>JAGZRY010000313.1 GCA_018381425.1 Haemophilus parainfluenzae | reverse complement strand
TTCATCAAGTGTGACGATTTTACCTTGAGTTCGCGACTTTGGTGAAAAGAATGACTGATATAAAGCGTCTGCTTGCTGCTCTAAATTATTGTTTATCTTTACATTTTCCTCAATTTTATCATCAATAGAACCAAGTATAGAGCCAATCTTTTCTTGTACTTTTTTATCTTTTGGAACAGAAACCACTATATTTTTCATGGTATTTCCAGACACTTCTTTAAAAGTAGTACCACTGCCCATACTTTCTATTTTATCCTTATTGTATTTCAATAAGTAGTATAAAAATAATGGATCTGTATTCGTATTTGGAACAACACTTTTGAACCCTTGATTAGTACAGACTTCATTTGCTGCGATAGCAACATAACCTATTGGTGCTCTCGAGGAAAATAAAACAGTATTTTTAGGCATTATTTGAGTTGAACAACTATTTAATCCTATTTCCGTAATATTTCTTTCTCCTCGCACAATATATCTGCCACTAAAAGTAGATAAATCTTTTGGAGTAATCCAAGCAATTTCCCCATTATCATAATTTTCTAATTTTTTTGTCGAAGGGGTTGCACCCCCTACAACGGTGCCAATATCAGATATTTTACATTCAATCCATTCTGCCATATCCATCCTCCTATCCTATATACCTTTTATGTGCTATCTTTACATTACTTTGCTTAACCATTGCATATTGCAAAGTTGTATCTATCTTTTGATGTCCTAATAACTTTTGAAGTTGTTCTATCGGCATTCCTTTATCGATAGCTTTAGTTGCTAAAGTTCTTCTAAACTTATGTGGGTGTGCTTTTGGTATATCTAGTTGTTTACCAAGATTTCTTATTATCGTTTCAATAGCTCCGATCGATAATCGATTATATGGTTTTTTTATTGAAACAAATAATGCTTTATTCACATCATTCCTACTATTTATATAGTTTTGAAGATGTATCTTAGTTCTTGCATCAAAGTAGACTATTCTTTCTTTATCCCCTTTACCAAAAACAACACATTCTCTTTCATTGAAATTAATATCATCAATATTTAATAAAACAAGTTCCCCAACACGCATTCCTGTTGAAGCTAATATATCAATTAAAGCTAAATCTCTAAGGCTATTGCAATTATCTCTCATTAATTCTAACGATTCATCAGAATAAGTTTCTTTTATAGTCGTAGCCGATTTGACTTTATGTATTCTCCTAACTGGACTTTTAACTATATAATCTTCATCCTCAAGCCAAGAAAAGAAACTTGATAATATTCGTCTTATATTATCAATAGTTACTCTGCTAGATTTATGATCATTTTGATAATCAGTTAGATATTTTCTTAAATCATCAGTAGTAACGTGTTTAACATGTTTTTGTACTTTGTCGAGAAGTATTTGAATAGTTGATTCATAATAGTGTAATGTTTTTTCAGAACAACCTTCTAAACGTTTAGAAGATAAGAAAGATTCAACATAGTGTTGATTATCTTCACCATTTAGTTCATCTTTGATTTCTTCAATCTTATAATTTACTAATACCATATCTAATACTTCTTTTAACTTTTCATATTGTTCATCTTTTAGTTGATGAATCATATTTTGTAAGACTTCATTTTTAACAATTTCTTTCATAGTCATTCTCCTTTTCATCAGTTTAGAACAACTATGGAGTGGTGTTCTTTACGCTTAACTCTTGCCACTCACAAGAGTTATATATATAAACAATAATTTAGAGCAGCAAACACAAGAGCTCTTTAAAGCCTGGTTTGTTACATTCGAGACTTTCGGTGGCAAAATGCCATCATCTTGGAGTGTTGCAAAGCTTGGAGACGTAGCAACTATCAAAACAAACAGCTTTTCTCCAGCAAAGAATCCTACTGTAATGTTGGAACATTATAGTATCCCAGCATTTGATGAGCAAAAATACCCTGTGTTTGAATTAGCCTCAAATGTAAAAAGCAACAAATACATATTGACAGATAATTCCGTCATGATTTCAAAGCTAAATCCTGGCACCAAGCGTGTATGGCGTCCTATGTGTATTTCTGAGTTTGTGGTCAGTTCAACTGAATTTATAATTTTTGAAGCGAATGATCCAACTTACAAAGATTATGTTTTTTCAGTTATTGACAGTCCTGCTTTTTCTGATTGGATGTGTGCGCATACTACTGGTTCAACAAACAGTCGTCAGCGCACCACACCAAGCACAACCTTGGAATTTCAGATTGCACTTCCAACCCAAGAAATTGTTTCCGATTTTTGCAAAATTGTAACGCCTATGTACGATATGATTGCTCAAAATACCTGTGAAAATCGAAAATTAGCAGTTTTCCGAGATTCATTGCTGCCAAAGCTGATGTCAGGTGAGCTTGATGTTTCTAACATCGAGATTTAAGCCGCTAAATTATTGTTTA
>JAGZRY010000312.1 GCA_018381425.1 Haemophilus parainfluenzae | reverse complement strand
TATTGCAGCAAAATTAGTTTCATCTCACATCAATAAGGAGGTTGGGTGAATGAAGTTAATTTTGAATTGGTCGAAACAGCAGTGGCTAGGCATGGATGCTTACCAAAAAGTGCGGTCAATTTTGGCCGCACTTCCCATTTCTATCATTTGCAAATCACCAACTTGGTGTTGCTATTTTCTAAATAATCCGCAATTTGTTTTGGCACATCATCAGTGAAAAGATAATCCACGTCTTTGAGCTCCCCTAATCGCACAATGGCTTGTCGAGAAAATTTTGAATGATCAGTCGCTAATAACGTTTGGCGTGAGCTTTCTATAATGGCACGTTTCACTTGGACTTCATGATAATCATAGTCCAATAATGAACCATCAAGGTCAATCGCACTAATACCCAGAATCCCAAAATCTAAACGGAATTGCGAAATAAAATTAACCGTTGCCTCACCAATGATTCCACCATCCTTACGCAAGGAACCACCCGCCATCGTAATATCAAAGGTTTCATTTTGACATAATAAATGAGCCGCATTGAGATTATTTGTCACAATGCGCAAACGTTCATGATTTAACAAGGCACTTGCTACCGCTTCAGGCGTGGTTCCAATATCAATAAATAAAGAGGCACCATTTGGAATACGTTTTACTACCTCACGGGCAATAGCACTTTTTTGGGAAGGGAAAAATTGTTTACGTTCAATATAATCAGAATTTTCTGCGGTGGAAGAAGGAGCTGCACCACCATGATGACGACGAATTAAATCTTGTTCCGCAAGGATATTCAGATCGCGTCGAATAGTCTGAGGGCTAACTTCTAGTTCGATAACCAGCTCTTCTGTGCTGGAATACCCTTTTAGCTTCACAAGCTCAATAATTTTCTGATGGCGTAATGATTGCTTCATATAAATGCCTATAAATTGAATTAGCTAAACAATTTAGCCTTAATTTTACTCTGCAGAAATCCCCAAACCAATCCTAAGATAAAGCCTGAAATATGAGCTGCGTTGCCTATATTAATACCAAAAAGCGGACTAATAAAGCCAAATACAAGCCCTACCAGCAACATCGTAAAAAAGCCTTCTGGTAAGTCAAAGCTATGCGGGTACAATTTGTCCACCACCAACACATAACCTAACACGGCATAAACCACACCAGATAATCCGAAAAAGGCTGGACCAGTAAAGTAATTCTGTGCAGCGCCACTTACTGTGGCAGACACTAAGACCAATAATAAAAAATGGAAAGAACCAAATCGGCGTTCAATCGCGCCACCAAATAACCAGAACCATGAAAGATTAAATAAAATATGCGGTACCGACAAATGAACAATAGCATGAGTGAAATAGCGCCATACTTCCCAATCTTCCCAAGAATAAGCAGGATAATGGAATAAATCCATAATTGGCTCTTCAAACCCAACATTCTGCAAGAGATAAATCACCGCGCAAAGTGCGGTCAAAATGAAGGTGATTTTTTTCTTTCTTAATAGACGTTTCACCAATTTTCTCTCTTGAATGGCATCAGTTTCACTACCAAATAAAGACGGCATTTGTTATATTCCTTTTTATTTTTCGTCAATCATATAAGGTTCATTATGAAAAAACAAACTATGCCGACAGGATTTAGTGGCTTCGATTGGGGACTTGCGGCATTTTGTTTACCCATTTTACTGTGGCCCATGGCCTCTCTGCTTTCTACTTCTTTTGTGAAAAACCCTACACTGAGCGATTTTCAGATCGATCTTTTCTCGATTATCTTTTGGGTGTATCCCTTTGTTTTAGTTTTGATTGCACGTTTGCTTTATAAACTGCACCAGCGCAAACCTAAACTTGCCATAAAATTATTACTGCTAAGCGCGGTCATTTTTTACGTCATTTTAATCTCAGTTTGTTACATTGGCTTTAATACCTAAGAACATAACAAGACAATAGACAACAAAAAAGGGAGCTTTCGCTCCCTTTTACATTATGTTCCTAATAATCAAAAATATAAAAAATGCCTATTTGCAATCAATTATGCGAAGTATTTTTCTAAATCGTCGCTACCACCGATGTGTTTACCACCAATGAATACTTGAGGCACAGTTGAACGACCAGAAACTGCACGCACACTCACGATTGTTGCATCGTGACCTAATACGATTTCTTCAAAGTTTAAACCTTTATCATGTAAAAGTTGTTTTGCTTTCGCACAGTACGGGCAACCAGGTTTAGTGAAAATTGCGATTGATTCCTGCACTTGATAATTTGGTGCAATGTATTTCAGCATTGTATCTGCATCAGATACTTTAAACGGATCGCCGGGTTCATTTGGTTCAATAAACATTTTTTCAACTACGCCATTTTTTACGAGCATAGAATAACGCCAAGAACGTTTACCAAAACCTAAATCATCTTTTCCA
>JAGZRY010000007.1 GCA_018381425.1 Haemophilus parainfluenzae | reverse complement strand
CTTTGTGATACATTAACTTATGTAGAGCGTTTTGAACCGCAATATGTGATTGATGTTGCGACCCTGACTGGCGCTTGTGTGGTTGCTTTAGGTCAACATAACAGTGGCTTAGTTTCAACTGATGATGCCTTAGCAGAACAGTTATTACAAGCTGCACAGCAAACCACTGATAAAGCTTGGCGTTTACCGTTAAGTGAAGAATATCAAGAGCAATTAAAATCCCCATTTGCCGATTTGGCTAATATTGGCGGTCGTTGGGGCGGTGCAATTACTGCAGGCGCATTCCTCTCTAACTTTACGAAAAAGTACACTTGGGCACATTTAGATATCGCCGGGACAGCTTGGCTTCAAGGTGCGAATAAAGGCGCAACAGGTCGTCCAGTGTCTCTATTAACACAATTTTTAATTAATCAAACCAAATAATTGATACATAGGGCTAACATTACGTTAGCCCTAAAATTTTCTCAAAACCTGACCGCACTTTATTCCAATTCAAACTCCACGAGCAACGGATTATGATCTGACGAAGTAACCACTTCTGATGTTGCACTCACCACTTTTACGCCTCGCGTAAAAATATAATCAAGTGGATAACCTAAAAATCGCAATCGTTCATCTTGAGATAGCGTCACTGCATCTAGTCCATATTTTTGCATCAAATTATTGACTAAATTCAGACGACGCTCATTCCATGCATTAAAATCGCCAGATATAATGATGGGGCCTTGATGATTTTCCACAAAAGACAAGAGCTGCTCTAACTGAGTTTGATAAGCCGAAATTCCCCATTCAAAATTAATCAAATGTACATTAATAAGTAGCAAGCTAGCGTCTTTTTCTAATGGAAAACTCATCACACTTGCCACTTTAGGTATTTGTATTAATGGTTCTGCTATGCCACCACCGCAATACCATTCTGGTTGCGTTTTAGTGAATGTCTTGACACCCGATAAGAGATCTTTAAAAGAAAAAGAGGACACAAAAAGTGCGGTCGAAAATGTGTTTAAATTTTGATGCTGCGTTGCCTCTTGCAATAACACAAAATCTGCTTGCTTAGACAATCTCGCTAAATCTTCTTGCCACCCCTTATCTTGCCCTTTATGCACATTCCAATTGACTAAACGAAAATGTGAAGACGTTAATTTAGGCATTAAACCATTAACCTTGTCACATTGCATATTTAGCTTGTTTTCAAAAGGAGTGTAACTCACTTTTTGTGATGTATTTAGTTGAATGAATGTTTGGTCAAAAATCGTTAAATTCGTAAAAAAATATCCAGCACCTAAAACCACTAACATCAAGCCAATAGCCAAAAATCGATAGATCCGCTTCATGATTATCCCCTCTCTATGCTCGAATAATAACACCTCATCAAAGCAATGCAACTTTCACTTTTAATACTCATCAATACCTACCTACAACACGGTAACTTTAACTTTTTGCTTTGATTTAAATCATACTTTGCTAAAAAAACCGTTGCATTTTCCTTTTATTATCTTAGTATTTTACTCAACTTCTAACTCTACCTCATCAATAAGGAGATTCATTATGTCTTTTGGAGATAAAAAATTAAGTGAAATCGCAGTCAGCGTACCCGGCTCAACTTCTCTACTTCGTGAATATGATTTAGATTTCTGCTGTGGTGGTTCCGATACACTTGCAAACGCAGCGGCAGAAAAAGGATTAAATTTAGCAGAAATTGAAACGCGCTTAACCGAGCTTCAAAACAGCAAAGCAGAAAACCCGGAAGAATATTGGGTTGGTGCAACTTATCCTGAAATTATCGATCATATCTTAGTTCGCTACCATCAACGCCACCGTGAACAACTTCAAGAATTAATCGTGTTAGCGGATCGCGTAGAAAGCGTTCATGGTGATCGCGATGATTGCCCTATCGGCGTAGCGGCAGAATTACGCAATGTCTATGAGGATTTGAGCAACCATATGATGAAAGAAGAGCACGTGCTTTTCCCAATGATCAAAGCGGGAAATTATATGATGGCACAAATGCCGATTCGTATGATGGAAATGGAACACGCAGAACACGGCGAACATTTAGATGTATTGAAATCATTAACAAACAATATGACGCCTCCGGCTGATGCTTGCAATACATGGTGTGCGCTTTACAGCGGCATCCAAGAATTTGCAGATGATTTAATGATGCATATTCACCGTGAAAACAATATTTTATTCCCACGTGTTATTGCTGAAAATCATTAAGAGCAAATCATATAAAGAAAAAGGGCGAAATCATTCGCCCTTTAAATTAGCTTAAAACTGACCGCACTTTATTTCTCTTCACTGCCTTTATATAAACGATTTTTATACAAATAGCTGCCAAGTAAGGCATGTGCCAAGGCTTCTTTTTTCATTTCTTCCGGCACCTCTTTTTCAGTCAATGTATCTTTTTCTTTATCATACACATAGCCTTTTGCTTTGCTATTTGGTGTTTGGATAACGACATCATGATTGCCTTTCATTAAAGCTTGAGTTTGATCAAATTGCATAAAGGCACGATCTGGATTAGCGTCTTGCGTTAAATCAAAACCAATCATCGGATAATTTCCACTTACCCCCGCAATAGAAAGTAAAGTTGTCGGCATATCAATTTGACTCACTAAACGACTGTCTCGGCGTGGTGCAACATGATCACCTAAAATTAACGCAGGAATATGGAAATGCTTAATTGGCACCAAGCTTGCCCCAGCAGCACGAGAATCGTGGTCTGCAATCACCAAGAACACGGTATCTTTCCAATAATTAGATTGTTTCGCTAACTTGAAGAAATGACCAATCGCGTAATCTGCATACTTCGCACTGTTATTACGTGTGGCTTTTGGTTGTTCATAAAGTTCGATTTTGCCATCTGGAAACTCGAAAGGATCGTGATTGCTCGAACTAAACACGAGGCTAAAGAAGGGTTTTCCTTCATTGTGTAATTGGGTAAAGGTTTTGTTCGCTTTATCAAATAGATCCTCATCACTCACGCCCCAAGTCGCGGTAAATTTTGGATTTTGGTAATCTTTTTGATCAATAATGGTTTGGAAACCATTGCCATAGAAGAAGCTTGCCATATTATCAAAGTGTTTTTCACCGCCATAAATAAAGGAAGTGTTGTAACCTTGTTTGGTAAGTAAATCTGCAATGGTAAAGAAACCACTTTGACTGTTATTCAATTTCACCACTGCACGTGCTGGAGTAGGTGTAAAGCCAGCTGTGGTGGCTTCAATACCACGAACAGAACGCGTCCCCGTAGCATAGAGATTTTCAAATAACCAACCTTCTTTGGCTAATTTATCAAATTCAGGTGAAAGTGGTTTTCCACCTAACGTACCCACAAATTGCGCCCCAAAACTTTCTTCCAAAATAATGACGATATTTTTCGCTTTACCTTGGTAAGTGGCTTGGTTTTTCGTTAATGTTGGAATCTTCTCTGAAATATAATCACTTTCAGGACGGCCACGGCTGGCTTTGACAATACGCAACATTTCATCAGTATCCATTTTGCCATACACCGCAGAAGAAGAACCTTCATCTTTAAATTGCTGTGCCGCATAAAGGACAGAATAGCCAGAATTCAACACAAGAGAATTCACTAAACCATCGGAAGAAAAGGCAACCATTGCAGGGTTAACACCACGGTGTTGGAAGCTCGAACGCGCACCTAAAAAAGCAACTGCAATCACGAGCAATGCTACAACAGGGCGTAATTTCCAGCTCATTGGGCGTAAGTTTTTCACCGCATAACCAGATAGTTTCCAATAACAAAAGAAAGCCGTAACGGTGAAAATAAGACTAAAAATGACCGCAGTTAAATGCCCTTCCATCAACATTGAAAAGACTTCTTTCGGATAAATTAAATATTCGATAAACAGACGGTTTGGACGGAAATCATAAGTTTCGATAAATGCAGGCGTAGCCAATTCCATAAATAGAATAAACACACTACCTAAAGTCAGCCAAATACGTAAAATTATTTTCCAAATTCGGCTATGATGAAATAGCACCGTAAATAATGCTGGTACACCAAATAGGTAACACAAAGCCACGATATCCATGCGCAAGCCTTGTAAGAATAATTGTCCCCAACCCGCTACTGCAGAGACACGGTCTGCCTGCCAAATCGCAAGCCCAAGACGAGACAAGGAGAAAATGATCAGATTAATGATGACGAAGAGAAAAATCGGATATAAAGGAGAACGTGTTTGTTTCATTTTGACACTCATAAGTCCTAAGGGAATCGCTACCCTTTGATTAATTTAAGGCACGTGAATGTACCATTCCTTTCATAGACAGATAAAAAAACACAAAGTGCGGTTAAAAACATCATCATTTTTGACCGCACTTTGAGAAAGTAAAATTACGCTGCAACTAACGCTTTTAATTGTTTTTCATAAGCTGCCCAATCTGTAATTGGCCGCGTTGCAACGCCTGTTTCCATCGCTTTTTTCGCTACTGCAGAAGAGACAGTAAACAATAAACGAGGATCAAACGGTGTTGGAATCACATAATCAGGACCAAAGGATAACGCACCATAACTTGCAATAATTTCTAACGGCACCTGTTCTTTCGCCAAACCCGCAATCGCACAAGAAGCCGCTAACTTCATTTCTTCATTAATCTCCGTTGCACCTACGTCTAATGCACCACGGAATAAGAATGGGAAACAAAGTACGTTATTTACTTGATTTGGAAAGTCTGAGCGACCAGTACAAACAATCGCATCTGGACGAACTGCTTTGGCTTCATCTGGGGTAATTTCAGGCACAGGGTTAGCTAATGCAAGAATTAATGGATTTTCTGCCATGGTTTTCACCATTTCAGGTTTTAATGCATCTGCTTTAGAGCAACCTAAGAACACATCAGCTCCCTTAACGGCATCCGCTAATGTGCGCCAACCATTATCTTCAATCGCGTAGAATTGTTTGGTTTCATCCATGTTATCGCCACGACCTTTGAAAATCACGCCTTTAGAGTCACACATGGTGATGTTTTCTTTTTTGAAGCCTAATGCACGAAGTAAATTAGTACACGCAATGGCTGAAGCACCGGCTCCATTTACCACTAAACGTACAGCTGCGATATTTTTACCAATAATTTCTAAACCGTTTAATGCTGCCGCACCGACGATAATGGCTGTACCGTGTTGGTCATCATGGAATACTGGAATTCCCATACGTTCACGCAACGCTTTTTCAATGTGGAAACATTCCGGTGCTTTGATATCTTCAAGGTTAATGCCACCAAACGTTGGTTCTAATGAAGCAATAATATCGATTAATTTATCTGGATCATGCTCATTGATTTCAATATCGAATACATTGATACCGGCAAATTTTTTGAACAATACCCCTTTCCCTTCCATAACAGGTTTTGAGGCAAGTGCACCAATATTTCCTAAACCTAATACAGCTGTACCATTTGAAATCACGGCAACTAAGTTAGCACGAGCGGTATAACGGCTTGCTGCTGAAGGATCTTTTTCAATTTCTAAACAAGGCTCTGCAACACCAGGGGAATAAGCAAGGGCTAAATCATGTTGGGTTTCTAATGATTTGGTTGGGGTGACCGCAATTTTTCCAGGAATTGGGAATTCATGAAAATCTAATGCAGCTTGGCGCAATTGTTCGCTCATATAAAAATACTCCATTTTCACTTAGGTTAAATAAAATTTGCGCCATTATACTCTCTTTTTAAGAGAATTTTGTGACATACCGCAAAAATTTTACAAATTTATTACAAAAATATGAGTGAAATCGACCACACCTCTGTCTTTTCTTCACATTCATAAGCAAAAACGTTACTATATCGCAAAAAACATGCAGGATGTAAATAATGAGTTTGTTTTCTAAATTTAGAAGTGCCATCAATAAATTACAACGGAAAGCGATTAACAAAACCTTTCAACAACAGTTAACCAACCAAGGCATGTCAGTAATTTCTGCAAACTGTGTTGGTGCATTTATTTTGCATGACCTAAATCAACCTTTTAATTCTCCATTTGTTAACCTTTATTTAGACCCAAGCGATTTTGTTCGATATCTACAAAACATCACATTCTATCAAGCACAAACGCTTCAATTTATACAAACAGAAAAACCGTATCCAGTTGGCCTATTAGGTGATCTTAAAGTGCACTTTATGCACTACCACTCCAAACAAGAGGCTCGGGAAAAGTGGGAAGCTCGCTCACAGCGTTTAGACCTAGATAACTTGTTTATTATGATGACAGATAAAGATGGTGGAAAAGGTGCAAAATATGAAGACCTACAAACCTTTGATAACCTGCCTTATCCGAACAAAGTGGTCTTTACCCATAAGCCTTATCCCGAGTTTAAATCCGCTTTCTATATTAAAGGCTTTGAAAATGAAAACGAAGTGGGTGATTTATTTACCTTTTCCGGTTGGAATGGCGAAAAATATTACGACCAATTTGATTACGTTAGCTGGTTCAATCAAAAATAAGAGTTTACGATGCGATTAGATAAATTTATTGCCGAGAATACAGGTTTAACCCGTTCACAAGCTACCAAGTCCATTCGCCAAAGTGCGGTTAAAATTAACGGTGAAATTATTAAAAATAGTGCCACCAAAGTAAGCCAAGAAGATGAAATTTATTTTGAGGATGAATTGTTGCCTTGGGTAGAAGAAGGGCAATATTTTATGTTGCATAAGCCTCAGGGCTACGTTTGCTCTCATGATGACGGTGACTATCCAACTATTTATCAATTTTTTGAACCACCTCTTTCTGGCAAGTTACACAGCGCAGGGAGACTAGATGTCGATACGACAGGACTCGTGTTATTAACTGATGATGGTCAATGGTCACATCGTATTACCTCACCAAAACATCAATGTGAAAAAACCTATTTAGTCACTTTAGCTGACCCGGTTGAGAAGCATTATGCTTCAGCTTATGAAGAAGGCATTCTATTACGTGGCGAAAAAGAACCAACTAAGCCAGCAAAACTTGAAGTGTTAGATGATTACAACGTGAATCTAACTATCTCTGAAGGGCGCTATCACCAAGTGAAACGAATGTTTGCCGCACTGGGTAATAAAGTCGTGACACTCCATCGTTGGAGAATCGGCAACGTTGAATTAGATGAAAGCTTAGAAGAAGGCGAATTTCGTCCACTCACTCAGGAAGAAATCGACAATTTAGTGAAATAATATGAGTCAAAATATTAGACCTACCTTTATTTTTATCGCCACGCTCGGCATCCTCTCAATGCTACCACCTTTGGGCGTGGATATGTATATTCCGTCCTTTTTAAATATTGCCAAAGACTTAAATATCGACTCCGAGCAAGTGCAGTACACGCTGACATTCTTCGCCTATGGTATGGCTGCAGGACAATTGTTCTGGGGGCCTTTTGGTGATAGCTTTGGTCGTAAACCGATTATTTTATTAGGGGTCATTATTGGTGCTATCACATCCATCATTTTAACGGGCATTCATTCTATTGGCACTTTCACTGTTCTGCGTTTCATTCAAGGTTTCTTTGGAGCAGCCCCTGTTGTGCTTTCAGGAGCTTTATTACGAGATTTATTTAGCAAAGATCAGCTCTCTCGAGTCATGTCCACCATTACACTTGTCTTTATGATTGCACCGCTTGTTGCACCAGTGATTGGCGGATATATCGTGAAATATTTCCACTGGCATATGATTTTTTATGTAATTGGCATCATGGGATTTCTTGCGACATTGCTTGTCTTTTTCATTATTCCCGAGACCCATAAACAAGAAAATCGTATTCCCTTGCGTCTTAATATTATTGCCCGTAACTTCATGATGCTTTCTAAACAAAAAGAAGTGTTAGGTTATATGGCAGCAGCCTCTTTTGGATTTGGTGGTTTATTTGCCTTCGTCACTGCGGGATCGATTGTCTATATCGGTATTTATGGTATTCCTGTCGATCAATTCGGCTATTTCTTTATGATCAATATTGCTATTATGACCGCTGCATCTTATCTAAATGGTAAATTTGTATTGAAGCTAGGTGCAGAAACCATGTTACGAATTGGTATTGCCGTACAATTCATTTCAGGAATTTGGTTATTTTTAACCGCGCTTTTTGATTTTGGTTTTTGGTCAATGGCAATTGGTGTAGCCTTTTTTGTAGGACAAAACCCATTAATTTCCTCCAATGCGACCGCCTCTATTCTAGAAAAATTCCCAACGATGGCAGGTACTGCAAACTCATTAATGGGAAGTGTCCGTTTTGGTGTCGGCGCAGTAATGGGTTCCCTAGTAGCGAGCTTTAAAATGGAAACAGCAGCACCAATGCTCTATACAATGGCAGCTTGCGTAGTTATTTCAGCCCTCTCTTACTATTTCCTGACTTATCGGCATTGCAATTCAACTAAATAATAAAAATTTTATTCATATCTAATAAGTAATTATTAGATATGAATGGACGTAATTGTTTTCAGTTAGACTAGTATTTTTGTCTCATTTAAAGCGAATATAACAGCCTTTCATGAAATTTGATACAAAATTCCCCCCTCCCTTCAAATTAATAGATTATTTTGATTGATTTAATAGATTTCAATCGCCAAAACCTTTTTGTATGATGTTTACGAAATTTATTTCAACCCTACTTATTTCATACATACAAGGAGTTAATAATGAGTTCTCAATGCCCTTTTTCGCATTTATCGTCTACTAACCTAACTATGGGAAATGGTGCGCCTGTGGCGGACAATCAAAACAGTTTAACTGCAGGTCCACGTGGTCCATTACTTTCACAAGATTTATGGCTTAACGAAAAATTAGCTGATTTCGTACGCGAAGTCATTCCAGAACGTCGTATGCACGCGAAAGGTTCTGGTGCATTTGGTACCTTTACTGTCACACACGATATTACGAAATATACGCGTGCAAAAATTTTCAGTGAAGTGGGTAAAAAAACAGAAATGTTCGCACGCTTTACCACTGTTGCGGGTGAACGTGGTGCAGCTGATGCAGAGCGTGATATTCGCGGTTTTGCATTAAAATTCTATACCGAGGAAGGTAACTGGGACTTAGTGGGTAATAACACCCCTGTGTTCTTCTTACGTGATCCACGTAAATTCCCAGACTTAAACAAAGCGGTAAAACGTGATCCTCGCACTAATATGCGTTCAGCAACGAACAACTGGGATTTCTGGACATTATTACCAGAAGCATTACACCAAGTAACCGTTGTAATGAGTGATCGTGGTATTCCTGCAAGCTATCGTCATATGCATGGTTATGGTTCACATACTTATAGTTTTTGGAATGAAGCTGGTGAACGTTTCTGGGTAAAATTCCATTTCCATACTCAACAAGGTATTAAAAACTTAACTGATGCAGAAGCGGCAGCAGTGATTGCAAATGACCGCGAAAGTCACCAACGTGATTTATACGAAGCAATTGAACGTGGCGACTTCCCGAAATGGACGCTATTTGTACAAATTATGCCAGAAGCAGATGCGGAAAAAGTACCTTATCATCCATTCGACTTGACAAAAGTATGGCCGAAAAAAGATTATCCGTTAATTGAAGTGGGTGAATTTGAGTTGAACCGTAACCCAGAAAACTTCTTTGCTGATGTAGAACAATCTGCATTTGCACCAAGTAATTTAGTTCCAGGTATCGGCGCAAGCCCAGATAAAATGTTACAAGCTCGTTTATTCAACTATGCGGATGCACAACGTTACCGTTTAGGTGTAAACTACCGTCAAATTCCAGTAAACCGTCCACGTTGCCCTGTTCATAGCAACCAACGTGATGGCCAAGGCCGTGTAGATGGCAACTACGGTAGCTTACCGCACTATGAACCAAACAGCTTCAGCCAATGGCAACAACAACCAGACTTTGCTGAACCACCACTTCGTATCAACGGAGATGCAGCACACTGGGATTATCGTAACGATGATAATGATTACTTCAGCCAACCGCGTGCATTATTTAACTTAATGAATCCAGAGCAAAAACAAGCATTGTTCAACAATACTGCGGCTGCAATGGGCGATGCACCTGATTTCATTAAATATCGTCATATCCGTAACTGTCACTGGTGTGATCCTGCATATGGTGAAGGCGTTGCAAAAGCATTGGGCTTAACAGTTGAAGATGCATTAAAAGCACGTGAAACTGACCCAGCATTAGGTCAAGGCGGATTGTTATAAGTGCGGTTAATTTTATAAACAGATTTTAAATCTAAAAATAAAGGCGGGAATTCCCCGCCTTTCATATTTCATTAAATGCTTATTTCCAAATTCGATGCTCTAAAACACGCTTTTTAATTTCAGGATAGAGGTCAATTTTAAATTCAGGCTCTTTTCCTTCTTTTAATTGACACTGATAGTCTTTCATTAACTTCCACACAATTGGGGAAAGTAAAACAATCGCGACTAAGTTGATAATAGCCATCACTGCCATCACGGTATCTGCAAAATTCCATACCACATTGCCCGATTTTACTGAGCCAAAATAAACAAAGAATAAGACAGCCAAACGGAACGACCATACAAACCACGCTTTATTTTTAATAAAGCGAATGTTACTTTCCGCATAAGCATAGTTACCAATGATAGAGGAATAAGCGAAAAGCAATAAAATGAAAGCCAAGAAATGCACACCAAAGTCGCCAACATGATAACGCAATGCGTTTTGTGTTAAGGAAATACTTTTTAATGTTTCGCTACCATAATTATCAGAAAGCAGAATAATCACCGCAGTACAAGTACAGACGATCATAGTATCTACAAATACACCAAGCATTTGCACTAAACCTTGGCTAACCGGGTGTTTTACATGAGCGGCGGCGGCGGCATTTGGTGCAGACCCCATCCCCGCTTCATTAGAGAATAATCCGCGCTTAATCCCCATCATCATAGCTTTAGATACTAAAGCACCAAACATTCCACCAGCTGTAGATTGGAAAGTAAAGGCACTTTTGTAAATGTTGGTGATTACCGTCGGGATCATATCAATATGCATGCCCAAGATAATTACCGCCATAATTAAATAAAAGAGTGCCATCATCGGTACTATGCTACTAGAAATGGTCGCAATACGTTTCACACCACCAAAAATAATGATGGCAGTTAATACCACTAAAACAAGACCAACATATTCACCTTGCCAATCCCAAGCGTTTTTAGTCGCTTCTACGATTGAGTTTGCTTGCACTGAATTAAATGCAAAACCAAAAGTAAAAATAAGTGATACTGCAAACGCTACCGCTAAGCAACGTGATTTTAAACCTTGTGTAATATAGTAAGCAGGGCCACCACGGAAAGAGCCATCTTTATCTTGAATTTTGAATACCTGTGCTAAGGTAGATTCCGCAAAAGCACTCGACATTCCAATAAATGCCGTTACCCACATCCAGAACACCGCACCTTCACCACCAAGCGCAATGGCTGTTGCTACTCCACTGATATTACCTACGCCAACTCGGCTGGCTAATCCTGTTGCAAAAGCTTGAAATGGCGTTAAAGAATTACCTTCCGCCGCACGTCCAAACCACATTTCGCGTATACTTGTAGGGAAAAGACGTAGCTGTACTAAACCTGTAGTAATGGTAAAAAATAGACCTACACCTAATAAAATAACAATGGTGATATTCCATAATGGCTCATCAAAATGTTCGATAACCCATGTCAATCCTTGCTCAATCCTGTTCCCAAATTCTGTCAGCATAAAAACCTCACTAAAAAATTAATATTCTGATTGTAGAGAGACAAAAGAAAAAATCCAGCTTTCTTAAAGAAAAACTGGATTATTTTCCTATAATATAAAAGTTATTCAAATTTTCACTGTATTTTTAGATTAAATCTATTCACGGTTTAAAAATAATGCTGCAGCACCACGCACTCCACCAGAATCACCATGTTTTGCTTTTTTGATTGGTGGCACTTTCGCACTACGCATTAAATGAGGTGGCAATGCTTTTGGTAACGCTTCATAGAGATAATCAAAATTCGATAAACCACCACCGAGCACAATCATATGCGGATCAAATGCAGTGATAATGTTGCCGATAGAAATAGCCGCTAATTCAACAAAAATACGAACAAAATCAACCGCACTTTCCTCTTTCGCATAAAAGCGATCGATAATATCTTTGGCTGATAACTCTTCCCCTTTTAAATCACGGTACAACATTTCAAAGCCGCGACCAGAAATATACGTATCTAAACAGGCCTGGTTGCCACAACCACATTGGTAAATTGGCGCTTTATCCCAGCCTAATAATTTTAAGGCATGATAATTTAATTGAAGATGGCCTAACTCCCCTGCCATCCCGACTTGACCTGAGTGAATTTTGCCATTAATCACAAAACCACCACCAAAGCCAGTACCCAAAATAAGCCCTAATACAGAAGGATATTGAGTATTTTCCTCATCGCAAGCTTCAGATAGCGCAAAACAATTTGCATCATTTTCTGCCCGCACTTCACGATCTAAAACGCGTTCAAGATCGGCTAAAATGGGCTTATTATCTGCGACACGAATATTCGTTACTTCAGCAAGTCCAGTTGTTAAATTAACAAATCCTGGTAACCCAAGACCTACTGTGCCTTTTTCGCCAAAGTGCGCATCTGCTCGTTCTACTAAAGTTTTGATTGCCTGTAACCAATCTTGATAATCTGTCTGTGGCGTTGGCACGCGCTCGGTATAAAGTTTTTCTAATTTTTCATTAAAAGCGGCTAATTCAATCTTTGTGCCACCGATATCAATACCGTAGTACATATTGTCTCCTCAAAAGAGCGGTCAAAATTATTGGAATATATAGGCTGTATTTTCCTTGAAATCAAAATGAAAATCCATGATAAAAATCATATTTTCTACAAGCAATAAAAAAGACCGGCTTTATCACTAAAACCGGTCTTTGATGCTATTTATTGTTAAACAAGCCTTTCTTCTGTAAGAAACCAAAAATAATCAAATGAACAATCCACGCCGAAATTATCGCCACAAATAAATCGATAGGATAATGCATTCCAAGGCGTACGCGGCTAATCAACATTAATACGCCCCAAATGGTCATGGCACCAATCAGTAATTCCGCTTTAAAAGAACGTTTCCCTAATAATTGGCTAAACCCGACGGCTAACATTAGCCAAGTGGCTGCAAAAATAGAATGTCCAGATGGGAAAGAATAACCCGTTTCATCTTCATAATGCGCTTTTAACCAGGCTGGTGTATCTGCCTGTGTAGAATAAAATTTATCGACTAATTTTGCTCGCTCTGAACGATCTTGATGATAAAAAGCATCTGTTGTACTTTCTGTTTTTTCCGCTAAATAGACGGTAAAAGGACGTGGCTCGGCAAAAACCGTTTTTAAACCTGTTTTAATTACTTGTGTGGATAATACCGACAGACCCATTACAATCACACCCATAATCCACTGTTTACGGTTTTCAAAAAGAAAACGGAAAAGTAAAGCAAACACACCACAGGTAATTAAAGCATAAGGTACGCTACCTGTTTCGGTTAAAAGATAAAGCCAATAATCCCATTCCATTAATTGGTTGTTTCCATGCCAATGATAAGCAAAACCCCAAACAAAAAATGGTACAAGACAAAGGAATAACGTATATAATGACAGCCTTTTAAACATTGTTGCCTCTTGATAATAAAAATAAAGTGCACATTTTAGCAGAATAAAGTTGAAAAAAGGATACGTTATGTCAAAAATCCAACTGGTTGCTCAAGCCAATTTACCTACCGAATATGGCATATTTAAAATGGTCGGATTTGAATTTCCCGATACAAAAAAAGAACATGTCGCTTTAGTGATGGGTGATATTTCAAACCAAGATGAGCCTGTACTCGCCCGTATTCATTCTGAATGCTTAACGGGTGATGCGTTACACAGTTTAAAATGCGATTGTGGTTTCCAGCTTGCAGCCGCATTACGTCAAATTAGCGAAGCAGGTCGAGGTGTGTTGATCTATCATCGTGAAGAAGGTCGTGGCATTGGGTTAATTAACAAAATTCGTGCTTATTCATTACAAGATCAAGGCATGGATACGATTGAAGCCAACCTTGCATTAGGCTTTAAAGCTGATGAGCGTAACTTTAATGTGTGTGCCGATATGTTTGAATTATTAGGTGTGAAGCAAGTTCGCTTGATGACAAACAACCCGCAAAAAGTAGAAACCATGAAAAAAGCGGGAATTAATATCGTAGAACGTGTACCGTTGAATGTAGGTGAAAACCGTTACAATACGAAATATCTTGATACTAAAGCAAAAAAAATGGGCCATTATATTGTGCACAATAATGAAGAACATTTAATGACTTGCCCACATTGCCAAGAAGAAGTGATTTAACAAAAAAGCCATACAACTAACTGTATGGCTTTTCTTTTATCAAAACAATTATTGATTAACGCCCCAATGACGAGTGTCTTTATCAAATTTCATGCCTGAATGAGATCCTTCCGAACCATTAAAATAAACATCTTTATTTGCGCAAGCTGAAATCACTAATGCACCGATAACAATAAGAATTAATTTTTTCATTGTATTTACCTTTTTTAAAACTAGCTTACCAGAATTGTATCACAATTTTCTCCACTTTTTCCTGCTTAAATTAGTCCTTTTCTTGCAAAATTTATCTTTGACTTCTACAATACCGCCTCATTTTTAACCTTGTAGTTCGCAAACCTCCTACATAAAAAAACTAGGTATCCTATGAATATTTCAAATCCTAATCACAATCGTAAAGCCCTTGTGATCTTCTCTGGTGGACAAGATTCAACAACCTGTTTAATTCAAGCCATCGCTGAATATGGCGTGGAAAATGTCGAAACCGTCACCTTTCAATACGGCCAACGTCATGCCATTGAATTAGAAAAAGCCCGTTGGATCGTTCAGGATCTCGGTGTAAAACAAACGTTGATTGATACGTCCTTCATCAAATCTATCACCCACAACGCCTTAATGGATGCAAACGCTGATATTGAGCAAAAAGACGGTGAATTACCTAATACCTTTGTGGATGGCCGAAATGCGCTCTTCTTATTATATGCGGCAATTTATGCAAAAGGACAAGGTATTAATGACATTATCACAGGCGTATGTGAAACAGATTTCAGTAGCTATCCGGATTGTCGCGATGTGTTTATCAAATCCATGAATGTCACCCTTAATTTAGCCATGGATTACCCATTCAATTTAAAAACACCGCTAATGTATCTCACCAAAGCACAAACCTGGGAATTAGCTGATGAATTAGGTGCGTTAGATTATGTTCGTCAGCATACTCACACTTGCTATGAAGGTGTTGAAGGTGGCTGTGGAGAATGCCCGAGCTGTAAATTGAGAGATAAAGGCTTACGGGAATATTTAGCGACAAAACCAAAAGCTTAGTATCGAAATAACTCAATCTATAACAGATTAAATAGATTCAAATGAACCCCAAGTGCGGTCAAAATTCACGTCAAATTTTGACCGCACTTTTACTTAATATAGTATCCTTATCTTTTCTCATCTTTGATTTTATAAACGCGTCATTTTTTGATAAAATCACGTTAATTTTTTTATAAATAAGTAACTAATTTTAAAAATGACTACAAATTATTCTGCTCAAGAAATTACGGTTCTAAAAGATCTCGAACCAGTGCAAATTCGCCCCGGTATGTACACGGATACTACCCGTCCAAATCATCTTGCACAAGAAGTTATTGATAACAGTGTGGATGAAGCCCTTGCAGGTTTTGCCACCAAAGTTGAAGTGATTTTACACGCGGATCAATCGCTTGAAGTCATTGATAATGGACGCGGGATGCCAGTGGATATTCACCCGACTGAAGGGGTTTCTGGTGTGGAAGTCATCTTAACCAAGCTTCACGCTGGCGGTAAGTTCTCGAATAAAAACTATGAGTTTGCCGGTGGTTTACACGGGGTGGGGATTTCTGTCGTCAATGCCCTTTCTGAACGCGTTGATATTCAAGTTAAACGTAACGGTGAAGTGTATAAAATTGCCTTTGAAAATGGCACAAAAGTAGAAGAATTAGAAGTCATTGGGGCTTGTGGCAGACGAACAACCGGCACCACCGTTCACTTCAAACCGAATCCAAAATATTTCGATAGCAAGAATTTTTCTGTTAGCCGTTTACGCCACTTATTACGTGCGAAAGCCGTGCTTTGTTCAGGCTTAGAGATTAAATTTGTCGATAAAGTGAATAACACCGAAGATGTGTGGTGCTATCAAGATGGTTTATCCGATTACTTAACCGAAGCGGTAAATGGTTTTGAAACCTTGCCTGAAAAACCTTTTGTCGGTGAATTTAAAGGATCCACAGAAGCGGTAAGCTGGGCATTATTATGGTTACCTGAAGGTGGAGAGCTTATTGCTGAAAGCTATGTAAACTTGATTCCAACAGTACAAGGCGGAACACACGTAAATGGTCTTCGCCAAGGTTTGCTCAATGCCATGACTGAATATTGTGAATTCCGCAATAAATTACCACGTGGGGTGAAATTAACCGCAGACGACATTTGGGATCGCTGTGCTTACATTCTTTCACTGAAAATGCAGGATGCCCAATTTGCCGGCCAAACCAAAGAACGCTTATCTTCCCGTCAAAGTGCAGTCTTTGTTGCAGGTGTTTTAAAAGATGCCTTCAGTTTATGGTTGAATCAAAACGTACAAGATGCGGATCGCTTAGCTGAAATGGCCATTAGCTCTGCACAACGTCGTTTAAATGCAGCCAAAAAAGTCGTGCGTAAAAAATTAGTGAGTGGACCAGCTCTACCTGGGAAATTAGCCGATTGTGCATCACAAAATTTAGAAAAAACTGAATTATTCTTGGTAGAAGGTGACTCTGCGGGCGGCTCAGCCAAACAGGCGCGAGATCGTGAATATCAAGCGATCCTGCCGTTACGTGGAAAAATCTTAAATACTTGGGAAGTCTCAAGTGATCAAGTGCTTGCCTCAACGGAAATTCATGATATTGCTGTGGCGCTTGGTATCGATCCTGATAATGAAGACTTATCTCAACTTCGTTACGGTAAAGTCTGTATTTTAGCTGATGCGGACTCTGATGGTTTGCATATTGCTACCCTACTCTGTGCACTCTTTTTACGTCATTTTCCTAAATTGGTACAAGATGGGCATGTTTATGTGGCGATGCCACCACTCTATCGTATCGACTTAGGTAAAGAAGTGTTTTATGCCCTCGATGAAAGCGAAAAAGAAGCGATTTTAGAGCGCTTAAAAGGTAAAAAAGGTACCTTAAACGTACAACGCTTCAAAGGTTTGGGTGAAATGGATCCGTCACAATTACGTGAAACCACCATGGATCCGAATACACGCCGTTTAGTTCAATTAACCTATGAGCTAGGCGAAGATCAAGGGGCAGAAACATTAGAATTAATGGATATGTTACTCGCCAAAAAACGAGCGGAAGATCGCAAAAATTGGTTACAAACCAATGGCGACCAAGTGGATTTAGCCGTTTAATTATTTGAGGTCAATCATGAACGAACAACGTCGAGATTTTTTTATAAACAGCGCATTAGGCTTAGCAACGATTACATTAGGTGCAGGTTTTAGTTTCATTCCTTCTGCTCAAGCGGAAGAAAAAGCCTCAAATGTGGCAGCTACTGCAGGTGAAAATTTACCTGAGATTGAAGCAGAATTGACGCTCGCGCCCAATGTGCCAAAACCAATTGAACGTAACTATCCAGCAAAAGTCGTGGTAAAACTGACCGCACTTGAACAAACTATGGATTTAATGGATGGCGTGCAATTTAAATTTTGGACATTAAATGGTAGCGTGCCTGCGCCATTCATTCGTGTACGCGAAGGCGATATGGTGGAAGTTCAACTTTCCAACTCAGCGAGTTCAATGATGCCGCACAGTATCGATTTCCATGCTGCCGCTGTGCCAATGGGTGGTGCTATTGCGAGTGAAACGCCACCAACACGCACATCCACCTTCCAATTTAGAGCGTTACGTTCGGGGATTTATCTATACCACTGTGGCAGTCAACCTGTGGATATTCATCTTGCCAAGGGGATGTATGGTTTAGTTTTAGTTGAGCCAAAAGAAGGTTTACCAAAAGTGGATCGCGAATTTTACATTATGCAAAGTGAATTCTATACCAAAGGCGAGTTTGGTGATCCTGGCTTACAACCATTCAGTATGCAAAAAGCCATTGATGAACGTCCTGAATATGTTCTCTTCAACGGTAAAGTCGGCGCAACCATGGATGGAAATGCTTTAAAAGCGAAAACCGGTGAAACCATTCGTCTATTCGTAGGAAATGCTGGGCCAAATTTATGTTCTTCTTTCCACTTGATTGGTGCAGTATTTGACAATGTATATGTGGAAGGCGGTACGCTTGTTAATCACAATGTTCAAACTACCTTGATTCCATCTGGCAGTGCCACCATGGTGGAAACTCGAATTGATGTACCGGGTACTTATGTCTTTATGGATCACTCCATTTTCCGCGCAGTAAATAAAGGCACAATGGGACATATTGTGGTTGAAGGTGAAAAAAATCCGAATATTTATTCTGGAAAACTAAAAGACGAAGCCTTTAAAGAAACTAACCCACAAAAACCACAACCCGTTCCTTACGAAATTGACAGTCACAAAGGAATGGATATGGGACATTCTCATCACGAACATTCTGATGCGAACTCCGGTGCAACAAGAAAATAAATTAGAAGAATATGAGCAATATTAACTACGAAGGCATCGAGCAGATGCCACTTCGCACCTTTACAGAAAAGGCTTACCTTAATTATTCAATGTACGTCATTATGGATCGTGCATTGCCTTTTATTGGAGATGGCTTAAAGCCTGTTCAACGTCGTATTGTCTATGCAATGTCTGAACTAGGTTTAAACGCCGCTGCGAAATTTAAAAAATCCGCCCGTACCGTCGGTGATGTGTTGGGTAAATTCCACCCACACGGTGACTCTGCCTGTTATGAAGCCATGGTATTAATGGCTCAGCCCTTTTCTTACCGTTATCCTTTAGTGGATGGGCAAGGAAACTGGGGGGCGCCAGATGATCCTAAATCATTCGCGGCAATGCGTTATACGGAATCTCGCCTGTCCAAAATTTCTGAAATTCTATTATCTGAACTAGGTCAAGGCACTGTTGATTTCCAACCAAACTTTGATGGCACCTTAGAAGAACCACAATATTTACCTGCTCGTTTGCCTCATATTCTCTTAAACGGCACCACTGGGATTGCTGTCGGGATGGCAACGGATATTCCACCACACAATATTAATGAAGTGGCGGATGCTGCTGTCCTGCTATTAGATAATCCAAAAGCAGGATTAGATGATGTACTCAATATCATTCAAGGCCCTGATTTCCCAACTGAAGCGGAAATTATTTCGCCAAAAGATGATATTCGCAAAATGTATGAAACCGGTCGTGGTTCCATCAAAATGCGTGCGACATGGCATAAAGAAGATAGTGAAATCATCATTAGCGCACTTCCTCATCAATCTTCACCATCAAAAATCATTGCACAAATTGCTGAGCAAATGACCGCGAAAAAATTGCCAATGGTGGAAGATATTCGTGATGAAGCAGATTATGAAAATCCTGTGCGTATCGTGCTTGTCCCGCGTTCAAATCGCGTTGACACGGATGCCTTGATGGCGCATTTATTTGCGACAACCGATCTCGAAAAAAGCTATCGTGTGAATATGAATATGATCGGGCTTGATCATAAACCTGCCGTGAAAGGCTTACTTCAAGTCCTCACAGAATGGCTGACATTCCGTCGTACTACCGTGACACGCCGTTTACAACATCGTTTAGATAAAGTACTCGCTCGTTTACACATTTTAGATGGTTTGATGATTGCCTTCCTCAATATTGATGAAGTAATTGAGATCATTCGTACTGAGGATGAACCTAAACAAGTTTTAATGGCTCGTTTTAACTTAAGTGATGAACAGGCAGAAGCCATTTTAAACTTACGTTTGCGCCATTTA
>JAGZRY010000311.1 GCA_018381425.1 Haemophilus parainfluenzae | reverse complement strand
ATGCAAGCCGATTTGATACACCCAAAACCCACCAGTCATAAAGCTTTAGGGTAAGTGGTGTGTAAATTTTAGCCCCATCATCTGTGTTTTTTTTCATTAATTTCACCATGTTATAGTTTTATTTGTGAATTAAATCAATTATGGCGATGAATTACAAGGGGTTAAATGCTGCCGCAGCATAGCGATATTGAAATAGCCTGGTATGCTTCGATACAGCAGGAGCCGAATGGCTGGAAGACCGTCACCACACAGTTCTACATCCAGGAATTCAGTGAGTATATTGCGCCACTGCAGGATGCTGTAGATCTGGAAATCGCAACGGAGGAAGAAAGATCGTTGCTGGAGGCATGGAATAAATATCGGGTATTGTTGAATCGAGTTGATACATCAGTAGCTCTGGGTATGAAGCTGTTTGTAACTCATGTTACAGTAACAGTCATTACTATCTCGAAGGTGCAAAATGTATATTGATTTGATATTTTATAAATTTACTTCGAATCTGGCACGTCAACTTTTGATTAAAGTAATATCAGTTTTCGGCGAAAAAAGGACCGTGTACATGAGACGATTTCATACAATAATAACAAAAATATGAATATGCTCCCAATGCAATATATGTTTTGCATTGGGAGCAAATAGCGGAATATTTTGAAATTATTGTATTTCTGCTTCAGAATTTCCTGGGCAGTATATATTTTCTATTTTTTGTGGAGTGATCAGGTAATGTACAACTGCTTTATCTACACATAAATTAACTCCGGTGAGAGCTAATGTATGCCCATCACCATTTATTGTTAGTAACGGGCTGGAAAATTTCTCTGCCATCTTACGGGCATTAATCCAGGGCGTTGTTGGGTCGTATTTGTGTGCTACAAACAGTAAACCAGAGGGCAGAACAGTATTTTTCAGGCGAGTTTTGTTCAGGTCGCTATGTATTGGCCATAATTCACAAAAATCAGGTGAATCGGAACGTCCATTGTCAAAGTTAATAGCCGGGAAGGCATTCGCAAGAGCGTCTTTTCGGGATTTTCGCTCTTCTGGTGTTAATTGCTCATCCCCCTGATCTACACAGAGGATTACCCCCGAAGCATCGCTTGACTCTTCTGAGGCTATCGGAGCACTGAGCGCAGTTTCAATTTCATTACTGACAATCCCCTGAGAGAACTGGCGTATGGCAGTTGCAAGGGTTGGCCATGATGAACGCCATAGCAGAAGGTCTGTTGTTAATGATATGAGTTCATCTGAAGATATATTTTCTCCCTTACTGTCTAATAAAGGTTTGTGATGTAATTTTGATAATAGCTCATGGAACTGAGTTATTGCCTTATCTCTGTCTGAAGAAAGCGGGCAACTTTTTGTACGCGCACACCAGGATGCAAAGCGATCAAACGTTTCCTGATAACTCTGTGCCTGTTTGAGTTGCCATGTGAAGTTGTCCTCCAGGTCATCGATATCGACGACTCCATCAAGAACGATAGATCTTACGTTGTAGGGAAAACGTTCTGCATATAAGGCTGCAATTTGAGTTCCATACGAATACGCCACGGCTGTCAGTTGTTTATCCCCCAAGGCTTGCCTAATACGATCAATATCGTATACAGCCTCGTTAGAGCCGATATGGCGAATGACTTCGGCTCCGGTATTATGGATACAGGCATTAATTTTATTTAATACTTGTTGCTTTTCGGTTATGTTTTCCTGAGTCTCTGTATCTGATTGCCGGCAGTTTATTGTCGGAGTGGACTGTCCGACGCCTCGAGGATCAAATCCAATAATATCCCATGACTCACGAAGATTTGTGACTGGCCAGTCAAAGTTAATATAAGGATTTATGCCTGGTAACCCGGGACCACCACTTATTATCAGGATACTTCCTTTATGCTTGCTTTTTGCCGGCAATTTTGTCAACGCTAGTTTGACTTGTGATTTTTTTTCATAAGAAGCATCTCCGCCTGTGTCTGTATATTTTAATGGAACAGACAAATAACCACATAGTAAGTCAGGAGACGGTTTTTCCTCACCAAACCAGTGGTTGAATTGACTGGCCATACAGGATTGCCACTGTATCTGCTGGGCAGATACGGTTACTGGTAGAAGTAACGTTAAAACAACTTTGAAATGAGTGATTATTTTTCGCATTGTGTCTCTGAATATCGGAATAAAGATAAGATTTGAATATATTGAGGTCTTGTGTTGCGGTAAGAGATTACACGTTATGACATAGGTTAAATGCTTACAAAATTAGTGGATATTGCCTACTTGTAACTGTAAACAAATTCCCCGGGGTTATACAATACCACCGGGGAGAAAATCTGGTTAACTTCGTTAAAAGGTGTACTTAAGACCAGCAGTAGTGATGAAGTTATAGTTTTCTATGCCTGCACCATTTTTGCTGTAGTCTGAAGTGTTATCATTGTGATCAT
>JAGZRY010000310.1 GCA_018381425.1 Haemophilus parainfluenzae | reverse complement strand
CGGGGATGAGATAGTATCTCGTTTAATTTTAATTAACTTAAGAAAGGCAGGTTAAACCTTGAACGATATGGTCAAAAATCTAGTTCTATGGGTTGTGGTTGCAGTTGTCATGATGACGGCTTACCAAAGTTTTAACTCTAATGGAGTGAGTGACTCAACAGATTACACAACCTTTGTGTATGATGTGAGTAATAGTCAAGTGAAAGAAGCGCGTTTTGATGCGAATGAAATCACTGTGACCAAAAATGACGGTTCTAAATATATGACCGTTATGCCACCGTTGGAAGATAAAAAACTCTTAGATGACTTATTAAATAAAAAAGTCAAAATCGAAGGTACGCCTTTTGAAAAACGTAGTTTACTATCACAAATTTTGATTTCTTGGTTCCCGATGCTATTCCTTGTTGGGGTATGGATTTTCTTTATGCGCCAAATGCAAGGTGGTGGTGGCAAAGCTATGAGCTTTGGTAAAAGCCGAGCTAAAATGCTGAACCAAGACCAAATCAAAGTCACTTTTGCGGATGTTGCAGGTTGTGATGAAGCCAAAGAAGAAGTCGGTGAAGTGGTCGATTTCTTGCGTGAACCGAAAAAATTCCAAAACCTGGGCGGTAAAATTCCAAAAGGTATTTTGATGGTTGGACCTCCTGGTACAGGTAAAACTTTATTAGCGAAAGCTATTGCAGGTGAAGCAAAAGTGCCTTTCTTTACCATTTCAGGTTCTGATTTTGTGGAGATGTTTGTGGGTGTTGGTGCTTCTCGTGTACGTGATATGTTCGAGCAAGCGAAGAAAAATGCACCATGCTTAATCTTTATTGATGAAATCGATGCGGTAGGTCGCCAACGTGGCGCTGGTTTAGGTGGTGGACACGATGAGCGTGAACAAACCCTTAACCAAATGTTAGTTGAAATGGATGGTTTCGGTGGTAACGAAGGCGTAATTGTTATTGCTGCAACGAACCGTCCAGATGTACTTGACCCTGCATTAACTCGTCCAGGCCGTTTTGACCGTCAAGTTGTTGTGGGTTTACCGGATGTTAAAGGTCGTGAGCAAATTTTAAAAGTTCACATGCGTAAAGTCCCTGTAGCTGATGATGTTGATGCGATGACACTTGCTCGTGGTACACCAGGTTATTCAGGTGCGGATTTAGCGAACTTGGTTAATGAAGCGGCATTATTTGCCGCTCGTAGCAATAAACGTACTGTATCGATGCTTGAGTTTGAAAAAGCAAAAGATAAGATCAATATGGGCCCTGAGCGTCGTACCATGATCATGACGGATAAACAAAAAGAATCGACAGCGTACCATGAAGCAGGTCACGCCATTGTGGGTTACTTAGTACCAGAACATGATCCAGTACATAAAGTCACGATTATTCCTCGTGGCCGTGCATTAGGTGTGACTTTCTTCTTGCCTGAAGGTGATCAAATTAGTATCAGCCAAAAACAATTAGAAAGTAAACTTTCCACACTATATGCAGGACGCTTAGCTGAAGATTTGATTTACGGTGAAGAAAATATTTCTACCGGTGCATCCAACGATATTAAAGTGGCAACCAATATTGCACGTAATATGGTGACCCAATGGGGCTTCTCAGATAAACTCGGTCCGATTCTTTATACTGAAGATGAAGGCGAAGTATTCTTAGGGCGCTCAATGGCGAAAGCAAAACATATGTCTGACGAAACAGCACATGCAATTGATGAAGAAGTTCGTGCGATTGTAAATCGTAACTATGCGAGAGCAAGACAGATTTTGATCGACAATATGGATATTCTTCACGCCATGAAAGATGCGTTAGTGAAATATGAAACCATTGAAGAAGAACAAATCAAGCAATTGATGAATCGTGAGCCTGTTACACCACCATCTGGTTGGGAAGATAACAAAGACACGAAACCAACAGCAAAACCGCAAGAAGAGAAAACTGAAAGTGCGGTTAATCATTCAGAAGATCCTGAAGCATAAAAATAAAGCCTTCCTAATTTGGAAGGCTTTTTTATTTATTATTTCATTCTTTTCATGACTATATTCCGTTATAATCTAACCTTTCGAATTTGATTTAAAAATTGACCGTACTTTATGAAACTTTATGCTAACAACAAATGTCTAGATTTATCATTCCCTCAAATTATGGGAATTTTGAATTTTACACCTGATTCGTTTTCTGATAGCGGGCAGTTTTTCAGTCTAGACAAAGCATTATTTCAAGTTGAAAAAATGCTGAAAGAAGGTGCAATAATTATTGATATTGGCGGTGAATCAACTCGTTCAATGGCGGAAGAAGTGTCTGAAGCTGAAGAATTGCAACGTGTGATACCTTTGGTTGAAGCGGTAAAAAAGCGTTTTGATTGTTGGATTTCAGTTGATACTTCTAAAGCTGTGGTAATGCAAGAAGCGGCGAAGGTCGGCATGGATTTAATCAATGATATT
>JAGZRY010000309.1 GCA_018381425.1 Haemophilus parainfluenzae | reverse complement strand
TCCTTTCTTAATTGCTTCAACAATATTTGGCCAGAATGGGATAATCCATCCATTAACGAATTCTGGATCATAATTTTCAAATGGTGTACCAGCTGGATACTTACCACGAGCGATAACTACAGATTGGATTTGTTCTAATGTAATTCCATCCTTAACCATTAAGTCTTTTAATGGTTTAGGAATAGCTGTTTCAACTAATGGTGTTTCGTTTTTGTTGGTATCAACAGCTTCCTGTGGTAGTGTTACAGGTTGTATTGTAGTAACTTCCCCAATTTGTTCCTTAGTAGCATTCATTACCTCTGAAGCATATTCATTATTAGCGGCTTGTGCTAATTCTTGTGCTGCAGCAGTTGGTAGTACATCATCTGGAATAACATGAGCGATTTGACTATATTCAAATGCCATCATATCTGGTAATCCATGACGATTTTTAGCATCCCATGCGGGGTTGTGAGTAGCGTACATTAAACGCTTACCATTAGTTGCTTTTTTTTTGTTGGTTTGAGTTGTGATGATTTCATTTTTATAATTGGCAAAGAGTACCATGTCCGCCCATTCTTTAATAAGTGGAGATGTTTGACTTCCCGTCTTTTTGCCAAGTTTCAATTCAAAGCGATCATATGCGCCTAATTCATCTGGCTGTTCAAACTTACGAATTTGAGCATGAGCAGTAAGCACTACATTCATACCTGCATTAATGACTTCATCAAGTAGGTTTAAGAAACGGCCCATTTCCTCACGGACAAATACATATCCGTTGCCATACCCAAAGTCTTCAATCCCCGATTTATTATGTTTAGCACAGATGTACTCAACACATAACTGTTCCGCCCAGTCAATCGTGTCAATGACCAAAGTCCGATAGAAACCCGGCATTGTTGCAAATTCCTTAACAAAGGAAATAAGCATTTGCCATGATGTAGGCTTATCTGTACGAGCCACATCTAAATGGTCTGTGCTGCCTTCCGTATCAATAAATACAGGTGATGGAAAGTGACTGGCAAAGGTTGTTTTACCAATCCCCTCGGTGCCATATACGACCACCTTTTGCGCACGTTTTCGTTTACCTGTTGTAATATTCATTAAAAATCACCCCATTCATTTTCAGGTTTAGTTTTATTAACTGGTGCTGCCACATTACTGTACTCTTCACCTTTGATGTGTCCATCTTCAATAATGATGGAACATTCATCTTGGTTATTAGTAACACGAGTCGCAATGACTTGTAGACCTTCCGATTCAAGCCAAGCCCCAAATTCTTTCATAGTGTCTACATCCATTTGTTCGAGTTTATCCATAAGTACAAATCCGCACTTAGGATTTAAAGCTCTAACAATGGCCGTAGCTACTTTGAGTTGTTCAGCACCGGACATGCAGTCCCATTGACGATCATTGTAGATAAGGACGCCATCTTGAATGGATAATCCTGATAATGGCATTTGTACAGATTCAAGCAGTTTATTTTTATCTTCCCTGATGGCTTCAAGTTCACCAGTCAAGTTATCATAATCTGCTTTATAATCAGCAGCTTCTTGTAATGCTCTAGCACGTTCTTGATTAGCACGTACCTTTTGATTAATGGCATCTACATTTTTGATTTGCTCCTCGAGTTCAGCCGTAGATTCATCCTCAAGGTCTTTAGCTATTGTTGTCGCAATATCATAATCTTCAGCCAATTGTGCCTGCTTGGCTTGAAGTTCTTCCAGCTTCTTTTGCGTTTCATCAACCAAGTTGTTGATGGTGACCATTTGAGCTTGAATAGCCGAAACGTTATTACGTTTCTTTTGGTTTTCTGCATTTTTCAATAAGATGGCTTGTTGTTGTTGGATAAGTTCTGATGCGCTAATTGGTTCAAGTGGTACATCATCATAGCCAATTAACTCTTTAGCGTACTTATCCTTTTGGTTTGCAATTTGCCCTATAGAATGACGTTTTGCATATACCTCTTGGTGTTTACCTTCAAGTTTATTTAATTCGTCTTCTACGCCCAATAATTTCAAAAGTTCATTTGCCTTTTCCTTATTGCTCATTTCAATGAACTTTGGAAGGTCTAAGGCTAGTTGCCCAATGAAACCATCTAAAATACGTTGACCGGATTTTTTACCTTCTGGATCAACGACTTTTAATGTGCTGCTATTACCACTACGTGTAATAACTAGTCCATTAGATAACTTAACTTCTAATTTAGGTGGGTTATAGCTTCCATCACGCACCGCACTAGATGGTTCAAATTTTGCACCACCTAGTGTCCAAGCAATGGCATCAAGGATAGATGTTTTCCCTTGTCCATTTTTCCCACCAATAATGGTTAACCCATTAGGTGATGGTTCATAAGAAACAGCTTTAACACGCTTTACATTTTCTAATTCAAATGAATTAATTTTGATTGATTCTCCCATGCATTTGCTCCTTATTCTTGAGTACCAGCCAATAACA
>JAGZRY010000308.1 GCA_018381425.1 Haemophilus parainfluenzae | reverse complement strand
GCGGTTAAAAACAAGATGATTTTTAACCGCACTTTTTTATTTTATTTACGCAAACGTTTGCCTGAAATAAAAATTAACGTATAATTCGCACAATTTTTTCTACTTAAGGGAACCTAATGAATAACAATCTACTTTATACCGTGGAAGATAAGCCACCTTTCGGATTGAGTCTACTCCTTGCGGCACAACATTTACTTGCTGCACTCGGGGGAATTATTGCCGTACCACTGGTCATTGGTAACGTCTTAAAATTACCGACTGAAGATACTATTACCTTAGTTAATGCGGCTCTGCTCATTTCCGGCGTAGTGACCGTTATCCAATGTAAAGGCTTGGGGCCTGTGGGCATTCGTTTACCAAGTGTGATGGGAACCAGTTTTACTTTCGTTGCTGCTGCACTTGCCATTGGTTTTAGCAAATATGACATCGCTGGTATTCTAGGTTCTTCTCTCATTGGTTCCTTAGTGATGATTATCGGCAGTTTCTTCATGCCGTATATTCGCAAATTGTTCCCACCACTTGTGACGGGGACTGTTGTCATGATGATCGGCTTAAGCCTGATTCCAGTTGCGGTTGACTGGTTCGCGGGTGGTCAACGTGGTGATGCGAATTATGCTACACCTGAAAATTTAATGATGGCGAGCTTTGTTTTAGTGATCGTGGTTGCACTTGTGCAATGGGGCAAAGGGATTTTCTCTGCTGCAGCCATCGTTATTGGAATGATGACAGGCTATCTTGTGTGTTTAGCTATGGGCTGGGTGAGCTTTGAAGGTGTAAAACAAGCACAAACTTTCGCGATTCCTCAACCACTACACTTTGGCTTAGCTTTTCCAATTTCAGGTATTATCGGCATGTCCATTGCGTACTTAGTGACGATCGTTGAATCAAGCGGTAACTTTCTAGCGCTAGGTAATGCAACCCAAACAGAAATCACCGGCAAACATTTGCGCGGTGGCGTTTTAGCCGATGGTTTAGGTTCAGCTTTAGCCGCCATTATGTCCACTACACCATTCTCTTCATTCTCACAAAATATTGGTGTCATTTCTCTAACTGGCGTGGCAAGTCGTCACGTGGTTGCGCTAACCGGTGTACTTCTAGCGCTAGCGGGCTTATTCCCTGTATTTGGTGCATTAATTGTTTCAATTCCATTGCCTGTATTAGGCGGTGCAGGCTTAATGATGTTCGCGATGATTATCGCCGCGGGTATCCAAATGTTGGACAAAGTGGCTCGTAGCAAACGCAATGGTTTAATCATCGCCATTTCCATTGGCTGTGGCTTAGCCGTGACGACCCGTCCTGAATTGCTTGATAAATTACCGCATTTTTTCAAAGAAGTGCTCGGTTCAGGTATTACTGTAGGTTCATTACTTGCCTTAATTCTTAACCTCGTGCTTCCAGAAGATAAAGTGGAAGAAACAAAAGAATAAAAATAGATCGTAAATAAGGGCAGATTAACACTGCCCTTTTCTTTTCCTGTAAAACATTTCTAAAACTGACCGCACTTTGCTAAAATCAAGCATCATTTTCCATTTATCAAGGAATAAAAATGGCAGATTTACCTTTCTTAGTTGAACTCAACGAACAAAATCTTACTGAAACGTTGCAACGTTCTGTTGAAACCCCGCTTGTCATTAACTTTTATGCACCAAGCCATAAAGAATCAGCTGATTTTGCAAAAGTTCTACAACGTATTGCTGAACAATACCAAAGACAATTTATTCTCGGCTTAGTCAATTGTGAAACAGAGCAAATGATTGCTGCACAATTTCGTATTCAAGCGTTGCCTACAACTTATCTTTTTAAAGAGGCACAAGCATTAGATGCGTTCCCTGGTGCATTAGATGAAGCCAGTTTATTGCAACGTTTGAGTGCAATTTTGCCAAAAGAAGAAGATTTAAAATTCCAAAAAGCCTTGAATTTTTTACAAGTGGAAGATTATGACTCTGCCCTTCCATTACTGAAAGACGCCTGGGAGCTTTCAGATAAGAAAAACAGCGATGTGGCATTACTTTATGCAGAAACCTATATTGCCATGAAGAAAACGGAGCCTGCTGCAGATATTTTAGCGCAAATTCCGATTCAGGATCGCGACAGCCGTTGGCATGGCTTACAAGCACAGATTGAACTTTTAATTAAAGCAGCTGATACACCAGAAATTCAGCAATTACAAGCGGATTATGCGAAAAATCCAACGCCTGAAATTGCATTGAAATTAGCAGTTCAACTACATCAAGCCAATCGAAACGAAGAAGCGTTAGATTTATTATTTAGCATTCTTAAACAAGATCTTTCTGCAGAAAACGGTGAAGTAAAACAACAGTTTTTATCTATTTTATCAGCCATTGGCAATGCGGATCCTATCACCAATAAATATCGCCGATTGCTGTATTCATTGCTTTACTAATACGATCAACTATTTTTTTATGCATGAAGGCTTTATAATGAACGAATT
>JAGZRY010000307.1 GCA_018381425.1 Haemophilus parainfluenzae | reverse complement strand
AACAATGGTATCGGGCTTAACATATTTTAACGCCGCACGTGCCGCTAATTTTTTCATTTCTAATTGGTCCATTTTTCTCTCCCTTTTAAATCGTGGATACAACGTAAACGTTTGCTTTACTTTAATACGACACTATTAAATAAACAAGTGTAAAAATTTATTCATGATGATGAAAAAATTTTATTCATCTAAAAAAAGTGCTAACAGCTCATTCAAAAACAATTTGCCGTGTTCGGTGATCTGCCAAAAATCCAGTGTTTCCACGATATAATTTTGTTGAATGGCAAAATCAATTTGATTTTTGACCGCACTTTGCGAAAGCCCCGTGTAATACTCAAACTCTTGTTTAGGCACCGCTTCCAATAAACGAAAACGATTCATAAAGAACTCAAAAGCGCGGTCATTTTTTTCCACGTTTTTTTCTTCATAAAGGTATTCACCACGCAAGTAGCCTTTTGGATGCTTCGTTTTAGAAAAACGTAAAATATTGTCATCAGGAAAAGTCAGTTTCCCATGTGCGCCACAGCCTATCGCCAAATAATCCCCGAATCGCCAATAATTCAGATTGTGCTGACATTGAAAGCCCGGCTTTGCATAAGCGGATGTTTCATATTGTTGATAGCCCGCTTCGGTTAAAAGCTGATGGCCTTGCTCAAAAATATCCCAAAGCTCATCATCATCCGGCAACATAGGCGGACGATAAGCAAACATGGTATTGGGTTCAATCGTGAGTTGATACCAAGAAAGGTGTGGTGGAGCAAGCTCAATAGCTTGTCGTAAATCATCTAGAGCTTCCTCAAGTGTTTGGTTTGGCAAGCCGTGCATTAAATCCAGATTGAAACTTTTCAAGCCTGAAACTTTCGCCAAACTGACCGCACTTTTAGCCTCCGCCGCATTATGAATGCGCCCTAAACGTTGTAATTTATCGTCATTAAAACTTTGAATGCCCATGGAAATACGTGTTACGCCAGCATCCACATAACCTTTAAAACGTTCTGCTTCCACGGTGCCAGGATTGGCTTCCATGGTAATTTCTATATTCTCTGAAAAAGGAATGTGACGTTGAATTTCTGCCAATAACAACTTGATACTTTCCGCTGAAAATAAACTCGGCGTACCCCCACCAATAAAAATTGAATGAAGTGAACGATGTTGAATACTAGCCTGATATTTCTCTAAGTCTGCCTCAAGATCGGCGATCAGATGTTGCACATATTCTTGTTCAGGAATTGTGCCTTTCTGTGCATGCGAATTGAAATCACAATAAGGGCATTTCTGCACACACCAAGGAATGTGAACATAAAGGGAAAGAGGAGGAAATTTTTGCATAATTAAAAGTCAAAAGGGCTTGTTTTCACAAGCCCTAAAAGTGAGTCATTAATTGACCGCTCTTGCTGTTTTAGTCGCAGCTTTACGGCGTGGTGCTTTCGCTTTCGTTTCCACTTTCACAAATTCAATGCCTTCGGGTGGATTTTCTAACGCTAAGCCTAACACTTCATCAATGGTCTCTACCGCATGAATCGTTAGATTTTCTTTCACGTTATCTGGAATTTCTTCCAAATCTTTCACATTATCTTTTGGAATCAATACAGTTTTAATGCCACCACGATGTGCCGCAAGTAATTTTTCTTTCAATCCACCGATTGGTAATACTTTACCGCGTAGGCTAATTTCACCGGTCATTGCGACATCGGCACGCACTGGGTTACCCGTTAAGCAAGAAACCAATGCGGTACACATTGCGATACCTGCACTTGGACCATCTTTTGGTGTCGCACCATCTGGTACATGAATGTGAATATCACGTTTTTCATGGAATTCAGAATTGATACCCAATTTTTCAGCACGTGCACGGACTACGGTCATCGCTGCTTGGATTGATTCTTTCATTACATCGCCTAATGAACCGGTGAAGGTCAACTTGCCTTTACCTACCACTGAAGCAGTTTCAATGGTTAGTAAGTCACCGCCCACTTCAGTCCACGCAAGGCCTGTTACTTCGCCTACACGGTTTTGGGTATCCGCTTTACCAAATTCAAAACGTTTCACACCAAGATAGTCATGCAAGTTGTCTGAATTAACGGTAATGGATTTCACTTTTGGGTTGACCAATAAATTCTTCACTGCTTTACGACAGATTTTAGAAATCTCACGCTCTAATCCACGCACACCGGCTTCACGGGTGTAATAACGGATAATATCTAAAATGGCATTTTCTTCGATGGTTAATTCGCCTTTTTTCAATCCATTGCGTTCAATTTGTTTTTGTAACAAATGTTGCATCGCAATATTGAGTTTTTCATCTTCGGTATAACCAGAAAGACGAATGACTTCCATACGATCTAACAATGGACCTGGAATATTCATGGAATTTGAGGTTGCCACAAACATCACATCAGACAAATCGTAGTCCACTTCAAGATAGTGATCGTTGAAGGTGGTATTTTGTTCCGGATCAAGCACTTCTAACAAGGCTGATGCTGGATCACCA
>JAGZRY010000306.1 GCA_018381425.1 Haemophilus parainfluenzae | reverse complement strand
CAGAAACATTCTGACAAAGTGACTGAATGTTGTGATTTATTAATTCCATTCTTCCAACATACCTTTGTAAAACAATGGGATGATGCAGAAAAAACACGTTTAGACATTTCTCAATGTGAACGTGAAGCAGATAGTCTAAAACGCGAAATCCGTTTGAAATTGCCTCGCGGTTTATTTTTACCTATTGATCGTACCGATTTACTCGAATTAGTCACCCAACAAGACAAATTAGCTAACTATGCTAAAGATATTGCTGGCCGCATGATTGGTCGCCAATTTGGTATTCCTGAAGAAATGCAGGAAGAATTTTTACATTATGTTCAACGTAGTTTAGATTCTATTCATCAAGCTCATTTAGTGATTGAAGAAATGGATAAACTACTTGAAACCGGTTTTAAAGGCCGTGAATTAAAGTTAGTGAACCATATGATTCAAGAGCTAGACAGCATTGAAGATGATACGGATCAAATGCAAATTAAATTACGCAAAATGCTCTACACGATTGAAAGTCGTTATAACCCTATCGATGTGATGTTCTTATACAAAATCATCGAATGGGTGGGCATATTAGCCGATCAAGCTCAACGTGTAGGATCTCGCATTGAATTAATGCTAGCCCGTTCTTAATTTTGACGACATTAACTACAACATAGGAAATCACTATGGAAATTATTAATGCATACGGTTCGTGGTTAGTCTTAATTACCGCGGTATTCGGTTTTTTTATGGCATTTGGTATTGGTGCCAACGACGTATCAAACTCAATGGGTACCTCGGTTGGTTCTGGTACCATTACAGCCAAACAAGCAATTATTATTGCCCTTATTTTTGAATCTGCCGGGGCTTATTTAGCCGGTGGTGAAGTAACAGAAACTATCAAAAGTGGTGTGATCGACCCCACTCAATTTGTCGAAATGCCAGACGTATTGGCATTGGGAATGCTTTCTGCTCTCTTTGCATCAGGAGCTTGGTTATTTATCGCTACTAAAATGGGTTGGCCTGTTTCAGGTACTCACACCATCATTGGGGCTTTAATTGGTTTTGCTTGTATTACGATTGGTCCAAGTTCTGTTGACTGGTCTACTATCGGTGGGATCGTTGGAAGCTGGTTTATCACCCCCGTGATCGCAGGGCTTTTAGCTTATACCATCTTTGCAAGTATCCAGAAACTCATTTTCGATACAGAAGAACCGCTGAAAAACGCACAAAAATACGGGCCTTACTACATGGCGATTACCGTATTCGTACTTTGTATCGTTACCATGGCAAAAGGTTTAAAACACGTTGGTTTAAATCTTTCCAACAATGAAACGCTCATTATTTCATTGCTTATCAGTGTTGTTGGTATGATTTTCTGCCATTTCTACTTCCGCAGCAAAGCATTTACAGCAAAAGCAAGAAAAGGATCGTTCGGATCAGTAGAAAAGATTTTTAGTATCTTAATGCTTTTAACCGCTTGTGCTATGGCGTTCGCACATGGTTCTAATGACGTAGCCAATGCAATTGGTCCGCTTTCTTCTGTGGTATCAATCGTGCAAAATGGCGGGAAAATCCTGAGTGGTGGTGATTTAGCTTGGTGGATTTTACCTTTAGGTGCATTAGGTATCGCTGTTGGTCTTATCGCAATGGGACAAAAAGTGATGGCAACCGTAGGGTCAGGAATTACAGATTTAACCCCAAGTCGTGGTTTTGCTGCACAATTTGCAACGGCGATGACTGTTGTTGTGGCATCTGGTACAGGTTTACCAATCTCTACCACACAAACTTTAGTGGGTGCAATCTTAGGTATCGGTTTCGCACGTGGTATTGCGGCGCTTAACTTGACGGTTATCCGTAACATCATTAGTTCATGGGTTGTGACGTTACCTGCTGGGGCATTCTTTGCGATTGTGATTTTCTACATCCTTCGCGCGGTTTTCCACTAGTATAATTATTATAAGTGCGGTTTGTTTCATTTTCTAACCGCACTTCCTTCACGAATCTAGGAAGTATTATGTCAAAAGTGAGTAAACTTTTATTTTCTTGTGTTCTATTGGGCTCAACCATTGGAACAGTACAAGCTGAAACGCAATATGTGACAGAAAGTCTGAACACCTATTTACGTCGTGGTGCAGGTGATCAATTTAAGATCGCAGGTGCAATCCAATCTGGCGAAGCGGTAACAGTCTTGGAACAACAAGGAAAGTACACCCTAATTCGTGATAATAAAAATCGTGAAGCTTGGATTTTAACCTCTGAACTAAGCTCTACACCAAGTAGCCGTGAAGAAAATCCAAAATTAAAAGCACAGGTACAAGAATTAACGTTAAAGCTGAATCGTGTCGATTCAGATTGGCAACAACGCACAAACGAAATTCAACGCCGTAGCAAACAAGCTGAACAACAAAGCAGTGAATTGCTTGAGCAAAATTCACAACTTAAACGTGAATTAGAAATGACGAAAAATAAAAATCGTGATTTAGAAGCCATGCTTGATGCCAATAAACGTGAAAT
>JAGZRY010000305.1 GCA_018381425.1 Haemophilus parainfluenzae | reverse complement strand
CCTTTTTCGCCTTTAGCACCTTGAAGTCCGCGTTCGCCTTGGTCGCCTTTTTCGCCTTTAGCACCTTGAAGTCCGCGTTCACCTTGGTCACCTTTTTCGCCTTTAGCACCTTGAAGTCCGCGTTCGCCTTGGTCGCCTTTTTCGCCTTTAGCACCTTGAAGTCCGCGTTCACCTTGGTCGCCTTTTTCGCCTTTAGCACCTTGAAGCCCGCGTTCGCCTTGGTCGCCTTTTTCGCCTTTAGCACCTTGAAGCCCGCGTTCGCCTTGAAGTCCGCGTTCGCCTTGAGCACCATCTTTTACGGTAAATTCGGATATATTTTTACCAGTAGTAATCGTGACGGTATGCGTACCATCGTTATTGTCTTTAGTACTTACAGTAGGTGTTAGGCCGTCTCTACCATTTTGACCCGCTGCACCACGAACACCCGTTGCACCTTTATCCCCTTTAGGGCCTTTAAATTCAGGGTGTTTATTAATGTAGTCTTTATCAAGGCTAAAGGTAAAAGTTCTCTCATTTTGATCAACTTTAATACCATCGCCACCTTTAAATGTAACTAAATCTCCAGCTTTGATTGGTTGTTCTACGCGAGTTCCGCCACCAGCACCAACTGCTGTAGCTCTCCAGAACGCGCCATTAATTGCATTTGCAACACTTGTTGCAGTAGCAAAATGATCACCAGCTTTACTGGCAGAAATAGTACCAGTACCAGATGCTGTTAAATCTGATTTGTTAATATTAAATGTAATGGAATTCCCTTTAACTGATGCGGTAGTACCCGTACCATTAACAAAATTAACCACATCACCAGCTTTAATTATCGTATTAGAACCGTTAGCTTGTAACTTCCAGCCAGCTTTTTTTAGTGCCTTTAATAAATCCTTCGCAGTAACAACGCCATCTTCTTCGTTTTCTTTTATATCATCATACTCGCCAGTTTCATCCTTCGCTGTTACTTTTTTGGTTTTTAAACCATAGGTGAATTTTTTTCCATCTTGCTTAATTGTCATGTTTTCGCCAGCAGCAAAGGTAACAGTCTCGCCGTTGTTAACGGGTTGTTCACTTGAACCTGTTCCACCTTCAGATTTTACTTTCCAACCATAGGCAGTATTTTCTGACAACTTATTAACAGCTGCTACAACAGCATAAAGTTGAGAGCCGTTAATTCCATCGGTTGAGCTTTCTGCCACACGACCTGCCGCTACGTTTTGAATTTGGCGAACGTTGTAGCGATTAGTACCTCGGTCATAAGTATCTATCATATGGCCTCGACCATCGTTTCTGCGTCCGTTCCAATCGTTGACAGCTGTACCTGAACCAATAGAAAGAACAGATGTATTTGTATCTGCTTTCCCTGCAAAGTTGTAATCTTTACCACCAATGGTGATTGATTGAGAATCTGTTTGTGTATGTACACCACTAACTTGTGAATGTGCTCCTAGAGCGACACTTCCTTTTGTTTTTGAATTAATTTTAGCATTATAACCAATGGCTAGAGCATTTTGAGTATTAGTTACTGTTGCTTTACCACCAATAGCGATAGAGTGATGAACACCAGTTATTCTCCCATCGGTAGTTGAACCACCCGTGTGAGCTGATGCTCCACCATCAGGACCAGAGGCATCGTTTTGTTCACCAATTACAACGGTACTGGCGTCAGCGCTATCCCACGCATTTTGGTTCATTGTATAAGCCATAGCCGATGTAGAGAATAAACTCGCAATAATGACCGCACTTAGTGTGGCTATTGTAAAGCTTTTTTTCAGTTGGCTGGTTGGTTGATCGGTAAGTTGATTTGTGAGTTGGCTGGTGGAAGATTTAACGTTTCCACGAGCCAATTCAGAGGTGACCACCCAATTTTGGGCGGCATGATTCCAAAGAACCTTATAGATTTTGTTCATCTTGTCTTTTCCGTAGATAATTTATTTATATGATAGGAAATGGATGTTACGGCTTACCATTTCGAGACGTTGTTTTAGATTTGATAGAATTACAAATAATTCTTAGATTATTATAAACTTGATTAACATTTATCTCCAACAAATATTTTTATTTTTTGAGAATAAATCAAAAAAGGAATGTATTTAAAATATTATTACATTTGATATAGATCAAAAATCCTCATTTTTGATTATAAAATAAACATTAATGTGGTTATTAAATAAACATCGATGTGGTCATTAAATAAACATTTAATTGCTGGTGAAAATAACAATTTATTTACACAACAGGTTTTTGTCGATAAAACAATAAGCCCGGTAAAGCTAATCCAAATACTATTGCGCCTAGGATAAAACTGGTATTAATAAAGGAACTAATCATTTTCAACTCCTTTAGGCAGGCCACCTCCGCTTCAAGCTGTAAAATTCTCAGGCGTAAACGGTCTTCTTCAGTTTTGGGTGGCGGTGGCATTTTTGCATATTTGGGTTTCATCGACGGTCGTCCTGATGGTTTACGGGGAATCAGTCCTTTTATGCCACTTTTTTCAAACCGTTTCAACCATGTCCCGACTAAGGCGTTGGAAGGAATATTGTA
>JAGZRY010000006.1 GCA_018381425.1 Haemophilus parainfluenzae | reverse complement strand
GAAAAAGAAAGCTTGCAGGTTGTAATATCGGATATCCTGTACGGTGTGATCACACTTTTTTTAAAGCTGACAGGTAAAGTGTTTATTTATGTAGAAAAACACACTAAAAATTTGATTATCCGCTAAAACGCTGTATCTATCGGCATTATCAAGGAGCTAAACACATCAAAATACTACTAATTTACTACGATTGAATGAGCCTTGATACGTCCTATTTCCCAGATATGCAAAGATACGGTACAGCACATCAGTATTGAAACAAGAAAAATTGAATACTTCATAGACTACGGAACGCACAATATCAGCGTTCCTTTTCTATTTCCAGCCGTTCCTAGTGGACGGCTATTTTACTACCAAAATGAAAGGAGCATTTAGAATTATGAAAAAGATATTAAAACGATTGTGTACGGGCTTCCTTGTTTTTGCGACTGTCGTTACCGCTTTACCGAGTACGGCGGTTCATGCGTCAGGTACGCAGTATTGGACGGAAAGTGATGAGCGTGTCGGTATCGTTGAAAAAGTAATGAATGACGGTTCTATCAGTTCAACATTCAATGAGGGACACATGAAAGTTGAGGGCGAGGACGCTTATTGTATCGACATCAACACCGACTTTCAAAATGGCTACAAGACTAGAGCTGACGCAAGCTCACGCATGAGTGCCGACCAGATAGCCGACGTTGCGTTATCTATTGAATATGTAAAGCAGTATGCAAAAAACCACAGCGGTTTGAGTAGCCAGCACAACTACTTATTAAGACAGTTGGTTGTCTGGCAAAGATTGAGCGTTCATCTTGGCTGGCAATGCGATAACGTGCGAGCTTCCTATGATGAAATCTCAAAAGCCGTACAAGATGAAGTATTCGCAGGAGCAAAAGCCTTTGTGAAAGAAAACAAAGGACGTTATGACTGTGGCGGATATATCTATTCTGGAGAGGGTCAAGAGTTAGGGCAATTCTGGGCGAAGTTAGCTGTCGGAAATGCCAAACTTCAAAAGACTTCCACCAACGCCAATATTACAGACGGCAACGGGATTTACTCTATCGCTGGTGCAACGTATGGTGTGTATTCTGATAAAGACTGCACGAAACAGCTTGCCACTCTTACGACAGATACCAGCGGAAATACAGAAGCCGTTGAAGTAAGAGCCAGTACAGTATATATCAAGGAACTTTCTGCACCAGCAGGATTTAAAATTGATAAAACTATTTACAGTTTGAGTGTGGAGGCTGGAAAGACGGCAACCTTGAAAGTATCTGATACTCCAAAGGTAACAGATACCTTGATTGAGCTTTTCAAGATTGACATGGAAACACAGAAATCCAATCCACAAGGAAACGCTTCTTTAGAGGGAGCAGAGTTTACATGGAACTTCTACGCTGGCTACTACAACAAGGATAATCTTCCTGCCAAAGCAACTCGTACATGGATAACAAAGACTATCGCTGAAAAAGACAGAGACGGTGCTATCCATTACATTACTCGTTTAGCTGACAAATATAAAGTATCTGGGGACAGCTTCTATACGCAGGACGGTAAAAACGTACTTCCATTAGGAACACTAACTGTTGAGGAAACAAAAAGTCCGTCGGGTTACTTGTTAGAGGGTGCATATATGCAGGCTGACGGTAGCGAGGAACAGATAAAAGGAATGTATCTGACACAGATTACAGAGGACGGTGACCTTGCCGTATTATCTGGAAGCAATCAATACCATGTTTCTGATAAAGTCATTCGTGGCGGTGTGAAAATCCAGAAACGAGATTTAGAAACCAAAGACACGAAAGCTCAAGGCGGTGCGACTTTGAAAGATACCGCCTTTGAAATCATTTCCTTAAATGAGAATGCCGTCTTAGTTGAGGGCAAGTTATACAAGAAAAATGAAGTGTTAATGACAATCCATACCGACATTGAGGGTATCGCTTCTACTTCTCCTGATCTATTACCTTACGGAAAATACAGATTGTCTGAACAAAAACCGCCAGAGGGTTACTTAATTAGCGGTGCAAAGCCGATTGATTTTGAAATCACAGAGAATGGAAAAATCGTTGATTTGACTGACGAAGCCCACTCTATCTATAACCAGATTAAACGTGGCGATATTGAGGGCGTAAAAATTGGTGCAGGTTCGCACAAGCGTCTTGCAGATGTTCCGTTTAGGATCACAAGCAAGACGACGGGCGAAAGTCATGTTGTTGTAACTGATGATAACGGACAATTCTCTACTGCTTCTGCTTGGGCTTCCCACAAGCACAATACCAATGCAGGAAAAACAAGCGAGGACGGTGTGTGGTTTGGTACTTCTGAACCAGACGACAGCAAAGGTGCTTTGCTTTATGATACCTACATCATTGAAGAATTACGTTGTGAAAGCAACAAAGGCTTCAAACTTATTCCACCGTTTGAGATTGTCATTTCCAGAAATAAGGTTGTGGTTGATTTAGGTACGCTGACTGATGAATACGAAAAAGAAATCACTATCCATACTACCGCTACCAGCAAGGACGGCGAAAAGACTATTCTTGCTGGGAAAGACGTAACTATCATTGATACAGTCGAATTAGACGGTCTTATCAAAGGGACAAAGTATCAGTTGAAAGGCTGGCAGATGTTAAAAGAAGAAAATGCAGAGCTAATCATCAATAACAAGCGTGTGGAAAATGACTATACTTTTGTTGCTGATGATGAAGCTATGAAAGTGGAAATCGTCTATACTTTCAATGCGTCTGCTCTTGGCGGTAAGAACCTTGTAACCTTTGAGGAATTATACGATTTAAGCAATTCAGAAGAACCCGTAAAAGTTGCGGAACACAAGGACATTGAGGACGACGGACAGACAGTGCTTATCACAGAGCGTATCATCAAAATTCATACGATAGCTACGGATAAAGACGGCAAGAAAGAGATTGAAGCTGGAAAAGACGTAACTATCGTTGACACAGTCAAGTTAGAGGGCTTAGAAGTCGGTACGAAGTATCAGCTTGTGGGCTGGCAGATGTTAAAAGAAGAAAATGCAGAGCTTATCATCAATGACAAGCGTATTGAGAATGACTACATCTTTACGGCTGACAGCGAAACTATGGAAGTTAAAATTGGGTTTACCTTTGACGCTTCCACTCTTGGCGGTAAACAGCTTGTAACTTTTGAGGAATTATACGATTTAAGCAATCCAGACAAACCTATCAAAGTTACGGAGCATCATGACATTGAGGACGACGGACAGACAGTTACTATCAAGGAAGTACCAGAAACACCTACCCCAGAAGAACCAGAGAAGCCAACCACACCAGATACACCTACGAAAACAGACAGCCCCAAAACGGGCGACAATACAAATATCCTTGCCTTTGCAATTATGATGTTTGTTTCTGCTGGTGGTCTGGCTGGTACATACTTTTTCAAACGCCGTAAGATGAAGAAATCATAAGGCGGTAGCTGTATGAGAAAAGAAAAATCACGCTCTCCGCCGTAGCTTAGATAGGCAGACTATACCTATTCTGGCTTGTCTGCCGATTACCTGCAAGAACACGGATAGTCAAGGGTGCGTTAGCATTTATTTACCCTTTACTATCTGGGGGCTTGCTGGTACTTTCCTAAATGCCAGAATACACACATCAATCAAACTTAAAGAAAGAAACGAGGTAAAACAATATGGAATTAAAATATATCGTGCCGAATGTGGCACAGACTTTTGGAAACTTGGAATTTGCAGGGGAAAACAAAGTAGACCAGCAACGTATCAATGGGCGTTACACTCCCGTATCAAGAAGTTACAACTTGTATTCGGATATTCAGAGAGCCGACGACATTATCGTTATATTGCCTGCAAAAGCTGGCGAGAAGCATTTTAAGCAAGAGCAGAAAGTAAAACTGATTAACCCACGCATTACCGCAGAGGGTTACAACGTCAAAGGACGTGGATTTACAAACTACATTTTAATGGCTGATGATATGTTACCAGCAGAAAGCAAATAAGGGGGTATTTGATTATGAGATTAGCAAATGGAATTGTATTAGATAACGAGAAAACTTTTGGAGTATTGAAATTCTCTGCACTTCGACATGAGGTGCGTGTAGAAAATGAGGACGGGACGACAAGCGAGGAAATCAAGCGTCGTACCTATGATTTGAAATGTAGTGTGCAGGAACGCATGATACAAGTGTCAATTCCTGCCGACGTTCCCGTAAAGGACTTTCCTTACAATGAGGAAGTGAAGTTAATCAATCCCGTAGCTGATACGGTGGCAAATGCCAACTTTAGAGGGACTACGGTTGATTGGTATATCAAGGCTGATGATATTGTATTGAAGAACAAAGGCGGTCAGGCTGGAAATACACAGAACCATGCTCCGCAGGGACAGCCGAAAAAATAAAGCAATATCATTGAAAAAAATAAATGGCACAGTTATAATTTATACCATATATGTAAATTGAAAGAGAGGTACAATCTATGACACCAGATAAGATATTACAATATTGTCTTAATAACTTGGAAGGTACTGTTTTAGTAAATAGCTGGGGAGAAAAAGGTATATTTTACAATCCTAATAATACGCTTAAACGTGGGGTGTATATTCTTACTGTTAAAGAAAAAGACGGCGAGAATGATAAAAGCTCTAATCTTGATAGAGAAAACATATACCGTGTAAATATGGGGTTGAGAAAAAATACATTTGTAAATATGTTTGGCGGTATCCCTAAGCGACCAATAAAAGGCGGTATCGTAGAAATGGAATATGATTTTACTTCCAGCAATCAACTAATGCCACACCCTATATACGCATGGATGGGCTGGGTCTGTATTTTAAACCCTACAGAGCAAAAATTTGAAGAATTGAAACCACTTATTCAAGAAGCCTATGAATATGCAAAGGAAAAATTTAAGAAAAGGAAGATATAAGTATTAGAATTTGCAATGATATAATGTGGATATATTCGGATATTCAAAGAGCCGACGATATTTAAAAACCCTATGTTGGTAGTAACTGATATAGATAAATCAGTTGAGTTTTATAAAAAGGTTTTTGGACTTCATGTCATTATGGATTTTGGAGCAAATAAAACTTTAACAGGTGGCTTAGCCTTACAGACAAGTGAAACATACAAAGAGTTTATCGGTACAAGTGATATTTCTTTTGGTGGTAACAATTTTAAAGTCTATTTTGAAGAAGATGATTTTGATAAATTTGCTGATAGGCTGAAAGAATATGATATTGAATATGTCCACCCTATTATAGAGCATTCATGGGGACAGCGTGTAGTCCGCTTTTATAACCCAGATAAACATATTATCGAAGTTGGAGAAAACATGAAGATAGTGTGCAAGCGTTTCTTAAATAGTGGAATGACACCAGAACAAGTTGCAGAACGTATGGATGTACCTATGAAATTTATAAATGCTTGTATGCGATAAATTCTTGTTTGTGGAAGTCAATAAATACAAAGATAAATTAGAATTTGTGAGATTGAGTATGAATAAAGTTATCTGAAAATTTTATTAGAGGTGATGATAAATTGAAACTTAGAGAAAACTACACATGTCCTTTGGAACTTGTTCACGATATTGTAAAAGGTAAATGGAAAACGATTATTATTTTCCAACTTAGAAATGGAATATGTTCTTTTTCCGAACTTCATCATAGCATAGTAGGAATTACCCAAAAAATGTTGTTGGAACAATTACATGAGTTAAAGGATTTTGGATTAATCGACAAAATAACATATGATGGTTATCCCCTAAAAGTAGAATACTTTCTAACTAAACGGGGAGAGAAAATGTTATCAGCAATTAAGATTATGCAGGAAATTGGTATAGATTATATGGTAGAACATGGTATGACAGAAATTCTTGATGAAAAGGGCATTTGTTATTAAACTCTATTATATACGAAAAAGTAAGTAGTTTACTTAAAAACTATTATCCTATATCATTTAACTAGAATTGAGAAAGGATATGAAAATATGAAAAAAGCATTACTTATTATTGATGTGCAAAATGATTATTTTCCTTATGGAAAGTGCCAGTTGTATAAACCAGAAGTAGCGTTGAATACAATAAAAGATTTATTAGAACATTTTAGAAAGCAAGACTTGCCAGTTATTTACATTCGCCATGAGTCTATACAGGGAACATTTTTTATTCCAAATACAGATGGCGTACAAATTCATAATGATATTAAACCATTAGATACGGAAACAGTTATTGTTAAGCATTATCCAAATAGTTTTTATGAAACGAACTTGCAAAACAAACTGATAGAGAATGGGGTCATGGAATTGGTCGTTTGTGGAATGATGACACATATGTGTATTGATACGTCTGTAAGAGAAGCAAAAGACCTTGGTTATTACGTCACTCTTATAGCTGACGCATGTGCAACAAAAGACTTAGAATGGAATGGGCGAAAGCTACCTGCAAGTTTTATTAACGATGTATATATGGCTTCATTGAATAGCAAATTTGCAAAGGTTATTGCAAGTGCAGATTATTTCGCTGAAAATTAGAATATGGGAGGTAATAGAATGATACTGTTGGTTGTTGATACTCAAAATTTAATTATGAATAATGAGTTATATGAATTTCAGACTTTTGTATATCGTATTAAAACACTAATCAAAGAGGCGCGCAATAATGATATAGAAGTCATTTATGTTAGACATGATGATGGTGTTGGACAGAAATTAACGAAAGGCACATTAGGCTATGAAATATACGGAGAATTTCAGCCAATGCCAAAAGAACGTGTTTTTGATAAAAATGTAAACAGTGCTTTTAAAGATACGGGGTTGTTGGATTATCTACATGAAAAAGACGAAAATACAATTATTATTGTAGGGCTACAAACAGATTACTGCATAGATGCATCAGTAAAATGTGGTTTTGAGCATGGGTTTAAAATGATTGTTCCAGCAAATACAAACAGTACGATTGATAATGCGTATATGACAGCGGAAAATTCTTATAGATATTATAATGAGTTTATGTGGAATGGAAGATACGCAGAATGTATTTCATTTGAAAAAACTCTTGAATTGATGAATAGATAAATTTCAGTTTGTAAAAGTCAATAAATCCAAAGATAAATTTGAAGTTAGGAGACTAATACTATGAAAGGATTTGAACGCAAAAACCAATTATTTTCTCTTTGCGGATTGAATTGTGGACTATGCCCTATGCTTTTGGGAAATTACTGTGGCGGTTGTGGCAATGGTAATCAATCATGCAGAATTGCGAAATGTAGTCTTGAACATGGAAAGATTGAATATTGCTATGAGTGTAAGCAATATCCATGTGAAAAATACCAACACATTGATGATTATGATATTTTTATTACGAGCAGACGACAAAAAGCAGATTTAGAAAGAGCGAAAAACATAGGCATTGAGCAATATAATCTTGAACAGCAGGAAAAAACACAAATTCTTTCTTACTTACTTTCTAACTATAATGATGGGCGTAGGAAAACTTTCTTTTGTGTGACAGTCAATTTACTAGAACTTTCAGAATTGCAAGAAGCAATGAAACAAATACAATCCAATGACGAATTGACCTTACTATCATTTCAGGCACAATGCTTGTATGTGGTAGAGGTGTTTCAGAAGATTGCCAACAGAAGAAATATAAAACTGAAACTTATCAAGAAAAAGTGATTTTAAAATTTCAGTTTGTCAATTTTATATCCATACACACAAAGCAGTTAGTCTTAGGATTGACTGCTTTTTTCATACCTAGAAAGGAGTGATTGATTTATGAGAAAGATATTAAACAAAGGACACCGTATCAGAGCCAGCGACAAGAATCTTGTCTATCACTTTTCCATAGGAACGCTTCTGTTTGTATTTGTTGCGGTTCTCCTGCTACTGAATATAAAACAACTTATGTGTATCGATTGGGAATATTTCAGCTTATTAGACAATGACTTGACGATTTCCCCTTACAACTTCATAACCATACTGATAGCGACTGGTGTTTGTGCATTGGTCGCTTTTCTGTATTACCGCTTCTGTTATGACAGTTTCAAGAAGCTCCTGCACCGTCAAAAGCTGGCAAGAATGATACTGGAAAATAAGTGGTATGAAGCAGATACCGTACAAGACAGCGGTTTTTTTACTGACCTGCAAAGCAGATCAAGGGAAAAAATCGTCTGGTTTCCTAAAATCTATTATCAAATGGAAAAAGGACTGCTTCATATCCGCTGTGAAATCACATTAGGAAAGTATCAAGACCAGCTCTTACGGTTAGAGGATAAGCTGGAAAGCGGTTTATATTGTGAGCTGACCGACAAGACGCTCCATGACGGCTATATTGAGTACACCCTGCTTTATGATATGGTCGCAAACCGTATCTCCATTGATGAAGTGAAAGCAGAAAACGGCTGTCTTAGACTGATGAAAAATCTTATCTGGGAATATGACGCACTTCCTCATGCTTTGATTGCTGGTGGAACGGGTGGCGGTAAAACCTATTTTCTGCTGACGCTCATTGAAGCACTCTTGCAGACCAACGCAGAGCTTTACATCTTAGACCCTAAAAATGGTGCGAGACGTTTCTACTTGAAAAGAGTAGACACTGCACAATCAATTAAAATTGTGTTGGAGAACTGAACACACGAATAGTCGAATGATGGGGTAACGCCCTGAAAGGCTACTTTAATACTCCGACTGGCAGGATTATGAGTAAACATAGGTTTGTCAGAAGCTCGGTGAAGTCGGCAGAGAGATACCGTAACAGATAGCGCTGTCGAAAGATACCCAGAGGTGGGTGTCGTATCCTATATGCCGGAAGTCTATAAAATATCTATGGTTAGTATGTAGATGAGCGGTCTACTGACGAATCTTTGAATGTACAGGTCTATATCGGGACTGGATAGAAATGTCCAGTGACACAAATAGTGTCGCTACTGTGGGTGAGTAAGACTCGTTTTTATGAAAACCCATATAATGTTACAGGCATTATCAAAGTAGCAGGCTTAGAGAAGAAACCTACGGATATATATGTACAGATAGTGTGTTTGGAACGTTGAAAGCTGGCAACATGGAGATTTTACTGTCTATGAAGTGTTCACATCATAAGGTTGTTGTGAGATTAGCAATAATATAAGGTGTGTTTATGCCAGTGAAAGTGGTGGCACAGTACCTATGAAACCGTGATAACAAACGGTGGAGGGATAGCCACTAGTCATTGAAGAATAGAATTACTAAGAATGGTATGGGTTCGAGTAAGACTAAGAGATGTACTTGCCCCTGTGATTAAGGAGGGTACAGACCATGCTAAAGAAAGACAAGCTCCGCTATAACGAATATTATGATATGCAACATATTTATGATGAGTTATACGCACAGAGCAAAAATGGTAATAACTTTTATAAGTTACTGGAAATTATTGGTTCAGAACAAAATATCTGCTTGGCATACCGAAATTTAAAAACAAACAGCGGAAGCAAAACCGCTGGTACAGATGGGCTAACGATTGATGATATTAAACATTTGTGTGATGAAGATATTATTATGAAAGTCCGAAGCAGCCTGGATAATTACCAACCAAAATCAGTCAGACGGGTTTTTATTCCTAAATCTGGAAGCGATAAAATGCGACCTCTCGGAATCCCCTGTATCTGGGACAGACTTGTACAACAATGTATCTTACAAGTCCTAGAACCGATATGCGAACCTAAGTTCCATAATCATTCCTATGGATTCCGTGCGAATCGAAGTGCCCACCATGCACTTGGCAGAGTAACCAGTTTGATAAACATATCAAAGTATCATTACTGCGTTGATGTAGATATTAAAGGATTCTTTGATAATGTCAACCACGGGAAATTGTTAAAACAGATTTGGACACTTGGCATTCGGGATAAAAGACTGATTTGCATTATTAGTAAAATGCTGAAAGCTGAAATTGACGGCGAGGGTGTTCCAGAAAAAGGAACTCCGCAAGGCGGTCTGTTAAGTCCCCTGCTCTCGCTCATAGTCCTTAATGAATTGGATTGGTGGGTAAGCAGTCAATGGGAAACTTTCCAGCCAAAGCACCGTAATAAAAACGGTTGGTTTCAATATGCAAAGAAACATACGAGGTTAAAAAGTGGCTTTATTGTGCGTTATGCTGACGATTTTAAAATTATGTGTTCGACCTATGAAGAAGCACAGCGATTCTATCACAGTACCGTAGATTTTCTAAACAAAAGGCTGAAATTAGAAATCAGTCCAGAAAAATCAAAGGTAGTAAATCTGAAGAAAAATTCATCAGATTTTCTGGGATTCAAAATTAAAGTGATTCCAAAAGGGAAGACAAAACATGGATATGTTGCCAAAACAGATATGAACCAGAAAGCACTAAAGAAAGCAAAAACAAATCTAAAGTTAAAAGTCAAGGATATAGTCAGGCACACAACTACTTTCCAGATTGCACGTTATAATCTGGCGGTTATGGGAATGCAGAATTATTATTGTGTGGCTACGAATATATACAACAATTTAACAGAAGTAAGTTACGCTCTCTTACCGACCACCAGAGTTCGTTTTAAAAAGATTGCAAAGCTAATACCTTTTGAAACTACAAGTCAAGATTTCCAGATGAAAACAACTGGAATACGACCACAAACAAAAATTATTATGATTGCCGATACTCCTCTATTGCCAATCAACGGAGTAAAACACAAAAATCCGCTGAATTTCTCACAGGATATATGCAACTTTACAGAACACGGAAGAAGCAGAATACATGAGGAAATAGCATTGGTAACGAAAGGAGAGATACGGATTCTTTTAGAGTATAAAGACACCACAAAGAGTGTTGAATTTAATGATAATCGAATTTCGGTATTTATAGCCCAACAAGGCAATTGCTATATCACCAATCGAAGGCATAGCCCGACTGATATGGTTTGTATCTACAAGAATATTACCGAAACAGATAGAGATAAATACCAAAATCTTGTATTTGTTGAAATACCAATATCAAAAGCGATACTGACTGAATCAGTACAACAGGCAAAAATGTGGTTGATGAACTATGGCTTGAGCAGTCAACAAAAGAAAAAGCTGAACAAAATACGAGCGAACTATGGATACCAAGCAATAAAATAACCAGAACTTATGAATCTATTTGAATATGATGGAACGCCGTATGAAGCGAAAGTTTCATGTACGGTGTGAAGCGGGGGAAAACTTGGAGATAACATCAAAGAGTTACCTATCGCTATCAGACTTGGCAGATTTGGGGACAGTCATGGGAAATGTGTATCATACCAAAGAAGATATGATTGATTGCGTCAATGCCTTTTATAACGGCATGGTACAGCGTAGTGAAGATATGAAACAGCACACTAACTATAAGACGGGCGAAAACTACGCTTACTTGGGACTTGCTCCTCACTTCCTTATCTTTGATGAATATGTGGCGTTCTTTGAAATGCTGGGGACAAAGGAAAGTATCGGACTGTTAAGCCAGCTAAAGAAAATCGTCATGCTGGGACGACAAGCAGGATATTTTCTTATCGTTGCCTGCCAGCGACCAGACGCTAAGTATTTCAGCGACGGGATAAGGGATAATTTCAACTTCCGTGTCGGTTTGGGACGTATCAGCGAGCTTGGGTATGGTATGCTGTTCGGTTCTGATGTGAAGAAACAGTTTTTCCAGAAGCGTATCAAAGGACGTGGTTATTGTGATGTAGGAACAAGCGTCATAAGTGAATTTTACACTCCCCTTGTACCAAAAGGACATGACTTTTTACAGACCATAGCTTCTCTTGCATACGCAAGGCAGGACGGGACGGCGACGTGCGAAGCGAAAGGCGATGGAACGGACTAGCCGTTGCTGGTGTGGCGTCAGCCACGCCAGCAGATACAAGCCCCTCAGTATCTAACAGAGGGGCACAAATACATTGGAAACTGGCATAAAAAGTCTTGGAAGTCCGCATGGAATAAGGCTTTTTACAAGTTTCATCCGTTTGTGATATGGGCTTGAAAATATCACAATTTCAAAGATTGGGGGTATCGTAACTGAAAGATAATGATTTTTTAACCGCCTTGAAAGAGAAACGCAAGAGTTACGGCGTATCGCAGACAAGGCTTGCACTCATGGCTGGTATCAGCCGTGAACACTTAAACCGTATCGAAGCTGGAACGGTAGCACTTACCGAGGATATGAAAACAAAGCTGTTAGAAGCTGTGGAAAAATTCAATCCCGACGAACCGCTGTTCCTGCTGTTCGATTATGTGCGTATCCGTTTTCCCACAATGGATATAAAGCACGTTATCAAGGATATTCTGAAGCTGAACATTGATTATATGCTCCATGAAGATTATGGACACTACAAATACACCGAGCATTACTATATCGGGGACGTATTCGTATTCACTTCACAAGATGAAGAAAAAGGCGTTCTGCTGGAACTCAAAGGCAAAGGCTGTCGTCAATTTGAAAGCTATCTGCTGGCACAAGAGCGAAGCTGGTATGACTTCTTCATGGACGCACTCATTGAGGGCGGTGTAATGAAGCGTCTTGACCTTGCTATCAATGACAAAGCGGGCATACTGGATATTCCAGAACTGACCTTGAAATGTACAAATGAAGAATGTGTTTCTGTGTTCCGTTCCTTTAAGTCTTACGCTTCTGGCGAGCTTGTAAAGCACAAGGAAGCTGACAAGGCAGGTATGGGACATACGCTGTATATCGGTTCTTTGAAATCGGAAGTTTACTTCTGTGTGTATGAAAAGAATTATGAACAGTGCGCAAAGCTGGGAATACCGATTGAGGAAGTCCCGATAAAGAACCGATTTGAAATCCGCTTGAAAGATGAACGTGCTTATTATGCCGTCCGAGATTTGCTGACTTATTACGACGCAGAAAGGACGGCATTTTCTATTATCAACCGTTATATCCGTTTTGCAGATAAAGAGCCAGATAAACGAAAAAGTGAATGGAAAACCAATGACCGCTGGGCGTGGTTCATTGGCGAGGGACGACCACCATTAAGATTGACAACAAAACCAGAGCCTTACACGCTGGAGCGTACATTACGGTGGGTGGAAAGGCAGGTTGACCCAACATTAAAAATGCTGGAAGAGATCACAAAGAAAACGGGTGTTGATTATCTGAAAGAGATACGCAAGCATACAAAGCTGACAGAGAAACACGAACAGATAATTGCACAACAGACCGCTTCCCCAGAGGAAGTGATAGTAAAGTAAAGGAGCATGGAAACATGGAACGAATACTATTTGATTTTCTTTTCCTTACACTTGGCATGGGGCTGGGCGTAATACTGATGTGTTTAATGCAGGCAGGAAAAGAAGCAGACAAAGAAATGGAACGATTAAAAGAAAGTGAGGACAAATAAATGAATTTCGGACAAAATTTATATACTTGGTTTTTGAGCAATGCACAGTCATTAGTGCTTATGGCAATCGTGGTAATTGGTATCTACTTAGGATTTAAGCGTGAGTTTTCAAAGCTCATTGGCTTCTTGGTAGTTGCCCTTATCGCTGTTGGTCTGGTATTTAATGCTGGCGGTGTCAAAGACGTGTTGTTAGAGCTGTTCAATAAGATTATCGGTGCATAATGATTTTTATTGTTATAGTAATTTAGTAATGATACAATGTGGGTATAAATTAAAAGTTATAGGAGTGATATTTTGAAAAAAGCTATACTGTATATTCATGGTAAAGGTGGAAGCTATTTAGAAGCTGAACAATATAAAGAAATCTGTATCGGGTATGATGTCATAGGAATTGATTACAACGAATACCTGCCGTGGATAGTAGAAAATCAGATTAAATCTGTGTATGAAAACCTTAAAAATGATTATGAGCATATTTCCATTATAGCAAATAGTATTGGAGCGTATTTTTCAATGTACGCATTACAAAACTATGATATTGAGAAAGCATTTTTTATATCTCCTATTCTGGATATGGAAAAGCTCATTCTCGATATGATGGTATGGGCGAATGTAACAGAAAAAGAACTTTTGGAAAAGAAAGAAATCTCTACTGATTTTGGAGAAACTTTATCATGGAATTATTTAGAATTTACTAGGAAAAATCCTATTACATGGAATGTTCCGACTGAAATTCTCTATGCTGGAAATGATAACCTTACTTCTCGCAATACAGTAAATTCTTTTGTTGAAAATCATAATGCTAATCTTACCATAATGGAGAATGGAGAACATTGGTTTCACACAGAACAACAAGTTGATTTTCTGCACAAATGGATAAAAAATGTACTATAACAATTTCATACCCACATAAAAAGCAGTCATTCTGAAAAGATCGACTGCTTTTTTCATACCTAAAATTAGATTGGAGTGATTGCTTGAATGATATTTTTAAGGATATGCAGGCAAGGATTGGCTGTCAATATATATCAGATTTACCCTTTAAACGAAGTGCTGTCTGGTTTGAATTGAAACACTTGAATCCTGCTGACTATCCTATGAAACAGTTAGAAGATTTTTCACGCTATGTCTTTGGTGTCCCGTACACCGTCATAGCGGAGGTTTTAAAAAGAAAGGACGTGATAACCTATGCAGGAATTACGAGTGTTGCTGGAAACGACACAACCGATAAATGATGAAATCCGTTCTGCTTGGTTTGCCCTGCCGATTGACAAGGAAGAACTGCAAGAACGATTAGGTGTAGATATTGAAAGTGAGGACTATCGTATTCTGGAAAAAGAATTACCTTTTGCTGATGATGTGGGCGAAGATACGACCATTGAGCGATTGAATGATATGTACCGCACCTTTGAAAGTCTGCCAGCAGATTTTAGAGAAGATTATGAGGACTTGATGTGCCACTTCTCTAGTCTGGACGAACTGCACCAGCATAGAAACGACATCATTCATTATTCATGGTGTAAGAACATGACCGACGTTGCTCATCGTGTACTTGATAATGACCCTGCCTTTTCTTCCGTTGAAGAACGCACTACCCGTTACTTTGATTTTGAAGCCTACGGACAGTATCTTGACGATAACGGACGCTTTCTGGAAACGGAACACGGTATCTATGAAATACCGTAAAAGCGAGGTGGTATTTTATGGTTGAAGATATGGTGGTGTATATCGCTAATCTTGGAAAATACAATGAGGGGTATCTGGTGGGCGATTGGTTCCGTTTTCCCTTGAATGAGGAAGAAATCGCAGAGCGTATCGGTTTAAATGCCGAGTATGAAGAATACGCCGTCCATGATACCGACAACTTTCCTATGGAAGTATCAGAATACATTTCCATTGAGGAATTAAACAATATCTATGATATGCTAGAGGAACTTCCCGACTATATCGTAGACAGTCTGGACGAGTTTATTTCTCATTATGGAAGTCTGGAAGAATTAGCAGAACACACCGACGAGATTTATCATTATCCCGATTGTGAAACTATGACGGACGTAGCTTATTATTTCATTGATGAATTGCAGATGTTGGGGGAAATCCCACCGCAGTTGCAAAACTATATCGACTATGAAGCCTACGGACGTGATTTATCCTTTGAGGGAACATTTATTGAAACAAACAGCGGTATGTGCGAAATACCATATTAGAGCTGGAAGATCAGCGACAAGTATTGTTGCTTTTGACAGTTCATTTACATTTAAGGACAGTCTGAAATATGGCTGTCCTTTTCCAATTCAAAGAAAGGAGTTTTTCTGAACATATGAAGAAAATTAAAAGCTACACGGGTATCTGGAACGTGGAAAAAGTCCTATATGCAATCAATGACTTTAATCTGCCCTTTCCCGTTACCTTTACCCAGATTACATGGTTTGTCATGACTGAATTTATCATCATTCTTCTTGGCGACCTGCCACCGCTTTCCATGATTGAGGGAGCGTTTTTAAAATACTTCGGTATTCCCGTTGCTTTCACATGGTTTATGAGCCAGAAAACCTTTGACGGCAAGAAGCCTTACAGCTTCCTAAAATCCATGCTGACTTATGCCGTCCGACCTAAAATCACTTATGCAGGAAAAGCCGTGAAACTGCATGAACAGCAAGTAAACGAAACTATCACGGCAGTTAGGAGTGTGAATTATGTTCCCGATTAAATATATCGACAATAACCTTGTCTGGAACAAGGACAATGAGGTGTTCGCCTATTATGAGCTGATACCCTACAATTACAGCTTCTTGTCGGCAGAACAGAAATATATCGTGCATGACAGCTTCCGACAGCTTATCGCACAGTCCCGTGAGGGTAAAATCCATGCGTTACAGATTGCAACGGAAAGCTCCGTTAGGAGTATTCAAGAACAGTCGAAAAAGCTGGTGTCTGGCAGGCTTCGTGATGTGGCGATACAAAAGATTGATGAACAGACAGAAGCCCTTGTATCTATGATTGGCGACAATCAAGTGGACTATCGTTTCTTCTTGGGCTTTAAGCTCATGGTTACGGAGCAGGAAGTCAATCTAAAGAACATGAAGAAATCCCTATTTATGACGGTCAAGGAATTTCTAAACGAGGTCAATCACACGCTGATGAATGACTTTGTTTCCATGACAAATGATGAAATCAACCGCTACATGAAAATGGAAAAATTGTTAGAAAACAAGATAAGCCGACGCTTTAAGGTACGACGTTTGGATAAAAACGACTTCGGGTATCTCATGGAACACCTTTACGGCAGGGACGGCGTAGCTTATGAAGATTATGAGTGTTACTTACCAGAGAAGAAACTGAAAAAGGAAACCCTTATCAAGTATTACGACCTTATCCGACCTACCCGTTGTCTGATTGAAGAAAGCCAGCGATACTTGCGTCTGGAGCATGAGGACAGCGAAAGTTATGTGTCGTACTTTACCGTCAATGCGATTGTCGGGGAGCTGGATTTTCCGTCAAGCGAAATCTTCTATTTCCAGCAACAGCAGTTTAGTTTTCCCGTCGATACGTCCATGAATGTAGAAATTGTCGAGAACCGCAAGGCTCTTTCTGTTGTCCGCAACAAGAAAAAGGAGCTGAAAGATTTAGACAATCATGCTTTCCAATCGGGAAGTGAAACAAGCTCAAATGTGGTGGACGCATTAGACAGCGTGGACGAGCTGGAAACAGATTTAGACCAAAGTAAAGAAAGTATGTATAAGTTAAGCTACGTCATACGGGTGTCTGCACCCGATCTGGACGAGCTGAAACGCCGTTGTGATGAAGTCAAGGACTTTTACGACGATTTGAACGTCAAGCTGGTACGACCTGCTGGCGATATGTTAGGGCTTCATTCTGAATTTTTACCTGCCAGCAAGCGATACATCAATGACTATGTGCAGTATGTAAAATCCGACTTCTTGGCTGGTCTTGGCTTTGGAGCGACACAGCAGTTAGGCGAAAACACAGGTATCTATATCGGTTATTCCGTTGATACGGGAAGAAATGTGTACTTACAGCCGTCGATTGCTTCGCAGGGTATCAAGGGAACAGTTACCAATGCTTTAGCTTCTGCCTTTGTGGGAAGTCTTGGCGGTGGCAAGTCATTCTGTAACAACCTGCTTGTGTACTATTCCGTTCTCTTTGGCGGTCAAGCGGTTATCTTAGACCCTAAAAATGAGCGTGGGAATTGGAAAGAAACGCTCCCAGAGATTGCACATGAAATCAATATCGTAAACCTTACCAGCGAAAAGGAAAATGCAGGACTTCTTGACCCTTTTGTGATTATGCGTGATGTGAAAGATGCTGAAAGTCTGGCAATCGACATACTCACTTTTCTTACGGGTATTTCCTCTAGGGACGGCGAAAAATTCCCCGTACTTCGCAAGGCGGTTCGCTCCGTCGTGCAAAGCTCATCAAGGGGGTTGCTCCATGTGGTAGACGAGCTACGCAGAGAAGATACACCAATATCAAGGAACATTGCCGACCATATCGACAGCTTCACGGACTATGATTTTGCACATCTTCTGTTCTCTGACGGTACGGTAGAAAATGCTATCAGTCTGGAAAACCAGCTCAACATTATTCAAGTAGCGGATTTGGTATTACCAGACAAGGACACAACCTTTGAAGAATACACAACGATTGAATTATTGTCTGTTTCTATGCTGATTGTCATTTCCACCTTTGCACTTGACTTTATCCATTCCGACAGAAGCATTTTTAAGATTGTGGATTTAGATGAAGCGTGGGCGTTCTTAAATGTCGCACAAGGCGAAACGCTCTCTAATAAGCTGGTGCGTGCTGGACGTGCTATGAACGCAGGCGTTTACTTCGTTACCCAGAGTGCGACAGATGTATCAAAAGAAAGTCTGAAAAACAATATCGGTTTGAAATTTGCATTTCGCAGTACCGCTATTGAGGAAATCAAGCAGACATTGGAATTTTTCGGACTGGATAAAGAGGACGAGAACAACCAGAAGCGACTTCGTGATTTAGAAAACGGGCAATGCCTATTTCAAGATTTGCGTGGGCGTGTTGGTGTCATTCAAGTACACCCCGTCTTTGAAGAATTGCTGATCGCCTTTGATACCAGACCGCCCGTACAGAGAAATGAGGTGGAGTGATGAAAGAAAGGATAAAAGGTGCGTTCACAAGAAAAAAGATACTTCACTTTCTCAAAATGGCTCTGTTTGTCGTGGGACTTACCCTTATCCTGCTTTCACTCTTAGGGACGGTAGCTCATGCGACGGGGCTTGTGGACGACACTATCAATACCGAGAACCTTTATTCAAAATATCCGCTGTCTAACTATCAGCTAGATTTTTATGTAGATAATAGCTGGTCGTGGCTTCCATGGAACTGGCTGGACGGTATCGGGAAATCGGTGCAGTACGGGCTTTACTGTATTACCAACTTTGTCTGGACTATCAGCCTTTATCTTTCCAATGCAACGGGTTATGTGGTGCAGGAAGCCTACAAGCTGGATTTTATTAACGATATGGCAGACAGTATCGGCAAGAGCATACAGACCCTTGCAGGCGTTACCGAGAACGGCTTTTCTACCTCTGGTTTTTATGTAGGCTTCCTATTGATGATAATTTTAGTTGTGGGTATTTATGTAGCTTATACGGGACTTGTCAAAAGAGAAACCAGCAAAGTATTACACGCTGTTATCAACTTTGTTGTAGTGTTCCTCTTGTCGGCTTCCTTTATTGCGTATGCTCCCGACTATATAAAGAAAGTGAATGACTTTTCAAGTGATATTAGTACCGCTTCTTTGGACTTGGGAACAAAAATCATGCTCCCAGACAGCGACAGTCAAGGCAAGGATAGTGTGGACTTGATAAGGGACAGCCTATTTTCTATTCAAGTCAAACAGCCGTGGCTACTCTTGCAGTTTGGCAACAGCGACGTGGAAGAAATCGGGGCTGACCGTGTGGAAGCTCTGGTATCAGCAAGTCCAGATGATGAGGACGGCGAAACAAGGGAAACTGTGGTAAAGACAGAGATTGAGGATAACGACAATAACAATCTGACGATACCGCAGGTCGTGAACCGTTTAGGTATGGTGTTCTTCCTCTTGCTCTTCAACTTAGGGATAACCATTTTTGTATTCCTGCTTACGGGCATGATGATATTTTCGCAGATACTCTTTATCATCTTTGCAATGTTTTTACCTATCAGCTTTTTATTATCCATGATACCGAGCTATGAAAGCATGGCAAAGCAGGCAATCGTAAGAGTATTCAATACCATTATGACAAGGGCAGGAATTACACTCATTGTAACGGTGGCATTTAGTATTTCGAGTATGTTCTACAATATCTCGACAGACTATCCGTTCTTTATGGTGGCGTTCTTGCAGATAGTATGTTTTGCTGGTATCTACATGAAGCTGGGCGATTTAATGAGTATGTTTAGTTTAAACGCTGGCGACAGTCAAAGCATGGGACGCAGGATATTCCACAGACCGTATTTATATATGCGACACAGAGCCAGAAGATTTGAGCGTCGTGTTGCTGGTGCGGTTACGGCTGGCGGTATCGCTGGTGCGGTAGCTGGTAATGCCGTATCGAATGGCAAACAAAAACAACACACACAATCTCGCAGTAATACATCTTCCAGCATGGGACAAAAGGCTGGTTCAGCCGTAGGTGCTGTCTTAGATACGAAAAACAAGGTCAAGGATAAGGCAAATGCTGTCCGTGAAAATATCAAGGGCGTACCGACCCAGACCGCTTATGTCGTTCATTCCGCAAAGGAAAAAGCGAAGTCAAGTGTATCTGATTTTAAGCGTGGCGTAGTGCAGGAACAAAGTGAGCGTCAAGCTGGGCGATATGAGAAACAGCAACAGCATAGACAGAATATCGCTGATAAGCGTATGGAATTACAAAAGGCACAAGAAGCAAAGTCTGGAAGAAAGACGGACGGATCAGCGACAACGGGAGCTACCCGTCCACATGAAAGACCAGCGACTTCTTCAGAAGTTAAGAAACAGAATATCGAGAAACCGCAGGAAGTCAAACGCCCTGCTACTTCTGTGAAAAGTGATGATGTGAAATCTGTAAAAGAGCGTCCGTTAGCTTCTGGAAAATCGGTTGAGCCTACCACAAAGGTAAACCGCCAGAATTTACATACAGAGCGTATCATAAAGACACAGCAGACAACGGTTCAAAAGAACCAGCAGACCACAGAGAAAACTCGTAACCTTGTAACGAAGAAAGGACAGAAGAAAAAATGAAACTGAAACATATCGCTATTATCGGCAGTCTGTTTCCTATCCTCTTTTCTCTGGTACTTTTCTTTGGTGTCTTGATAAGTGCGGACAGCGACGACGAGAACAGCAACTTTTCTTCTGGCACGGGTATGAACCTATCCGCAGAAGTCTTGAAACATCAGCCTATGGTGGAAAAATATGCTAGAGAATACGGTATCTCCGAGTACGTCAATGTGTTGCTGGCTATCATTCAAGTAGAAAGTGGCGGTACGGCAGAAGATGTCATGCAGAGTTCAGAAAGTCTGGGACTACCGCCCAACTCTTTAGATACGGAAAGCTCAATCAAGCAGGGGTGTAAATATTTTGCGTCCCTGCTTTCTTCCTGCAAAAATCAAGGTATCGACGATT
>JAGZRY010000304.1 GCA_018381425.1 Haemophilus parainfluenzae | reverse complement strand
AGAAGCGCAAAAAACCTTTGCTGATCAAAAACGTAAAACCGTTGAAACGGCTGAATTTACAGAAGATGGTCGTTATAAACGTAAAGTTCGTAGCTTTGTATTGCGGACAGGTCGCTTAAGTGACTTTCAAAAAAATATGATGAATGATCACTGGGCTGATCTTGGATTAGATTATCAAAACGCCCCTTTTGATTTTGCCGCGATTTATAGCAATACGAATCCCGTTATATTAGAAATTGGCTTCGGAATGGGGAAATCTTTAGTGGATATGGCTGAAGCGAATCCTGATAAAAATTATCTTGGCATTGAAGTGCACACGCCTGGTGTGGGAGCCTGTATAGCTTATGCGGTAGAAAAAGGCGTGAAAAACCTTCGCGTGATTTGCCATGATGCCACTGAAATTTTACGTGATTGTGTGAAAGATGGCGAATTAGGCGGTTTACAACTATTCTTCCCCGATCCTTGGCACAAAGCGAAACATCATAAACGCCGCATTGTTCAACCGCACTTTGTAGAGCAAGTCGTCCAAAAATTACAACCAAATGGCTTTATTCATATGGCTACGGACTGGGAGAACTATGCAGAACAAATGCTCGAAGTGCTTTCAGCCAATGAAAATTTAGTCAATACCGCCGAACAAGATTATATTCCACGTCCTGATTTCCGCCCTCTTACAAAATTTGAGGCGCGCGGTCATCTCTTAGGTCACGGTGTGTGGGATTTATACTTTAAGAAAAAATAATCATCGAGATGATGACTATACCCATTACCTTAACATAGGAGAACATTGAAAATGAAAACTCGTAATCAACGTCAACGTAAAAAACTTCACTTAGCTGAATTCCAAGAATTAGGCTTTTTAGTGAATTGGCAATTTGCTGAAGGAACCAGCATCGAAACTATCGATGAAATCGTTGATCGTTTTATTGCTGAAGTGATTCAACCAAACGGCTTAGCTTATGAAGGTAGCGGCTATTTACATTGGGAAGGTTTAGTTTGCTTAGAGAAAATCGGCAAATGTGATGAAAGCCATCGCCAATTAGTACAAAAATGGTTAGAAGAGAATAAATTGCAACAAATCGAAATCAGTGAATTATTTGATATTTGGTGGGATTACCCAACAAAAAACGCATAATATTTTAAGCACACATCAGGGCGGATTATCCGCCCTATTTAATAATCATTTTCACTTATATTTTAACAATTTATTTACACTTCTAATTTTCTTTCAAAATATCCTTGATCTACCTCAAGAAAAGTGTATATTTCTTGAAAATTACTCCTTTTAGGTAGTTACTATTTTGTTATTGGAGCTCGATAATGCTCCCCCTGAAAATACCGAACTTTAAAGAAAAATATGGCGATTGAAAATCCTTCTCGCAGACAATTATTACGTGGGCAATTTTTACAATCGTTACATTCTGAGAACGCGAAAATTCAAGGTATAAATGTTATCCGCCCACCTTGGTCGGTAAACGAAATAGACTTTACAGATAAATGTACTCGATGCGGTGATTGCATACTGGTATGTGAAACCCAAATTATCGTAAAAGGCGATGGCGGCTTTCCTGAAATACAATTTGACAAAGGCGAATGCAGTTTCTGCCAAAAATGTGTTTTAGTCTGCGAACAACCAATTTTTCGTTCGTTAGAAGAAGAGCCTTGGGCACATAAAGTTGAGATTACAACGCAGTGCCTAACAGAAAATCGAGTGGAATGTCGAAGTTGCCAAGATTGCTGTCCGATGAATGCCATCCGTTTTCGATTACAGCTTGGTGGTGTGGCAAAACCCATTTTAGATTTAGAAAGTTGTAATGGTTGTGGTGCTTGTTTAAGCGTTTGCCCAACAAAAGCAATAAAAATTCTTAATTTTGAAACAAATATCGATGAGTCAATTTAGCGAAAATGAGAACTGGTATGTATGCAGCATTGTTGTGCAAGCCAGACCAGAAAAACTTAACCAAGTCAAAGAAGCCATTTTAGCGATTCCAACTGCTGAAATTCATGGCGAAAAATCTGATGAAGGCAAATTGGTGGTCACCCTTGAAAGTAACCGTCAATTAGCATTAGCGGATCTTATGGATGAAATTAAAGATATCCCAGGAGTGATTGTCGTTTCTTTAATTTCTAATTACTTAGATGAAAAATAAATAATTTAGGAATACATACTCTTTTGTATATTCTAAAAAATTCAACAACGAGTGGGGAAAACTATGGAACTTAATCGTAGAGATTTTATGAAAGCCAATGCTGCGCTTGCAGCGGCAGCGGCTGCCGGTATGACTATCCCTGTTAAACAGGTTAATGCGACCGAAGATATGGGCATCAAATGGGATAAAGCGCCATGTCGTTTCTGTGGTACAGGATGTAGCGTATTGGTAGGAACCAAAGATGGTCGAGTTGTCGCAACTCAAGGTGACCCAGATGCAGAGGTAAACCGTGGTTTAAACTGTATCAAAGGTTACTTCCTTTCTAAAATCATGTACGGTGCAGACCGTGTACAAACTCCGTTATTACGTATGAAAGATGGTAAATTCCATAAAGAAGGTGACTTTACACC
>JAGZRY010000303.1 GCA_018381425.1 Haemophilus parainfluenzae | reverse complement strand
TTGATAATTACTGCTGTAAAAATAATCGTCAAACATGAGTACATTTTGTCTTGCCAAACGCTGACAATAAGGGCAACGAGGCGGCTCACTCAATAAGCGTAAGTTTTCGTTATCCACCACTGGTTGAAATTCTTTTGCTGACCAACTTAAATCTCGGCAATTATGCGCACACTGTAAACGCTCTAGTGTGCCATGCACTTCATAAATGCGCCCTTCTTCAAAACCCGCTTTCTGAAAATGCCCATCCACATTGCTTGTAAAAACAAAATAACCATGCGGTTTACTTTCTGCCCAACGTTTTAAAATTTGGTAGCCATCATGCGGGATTGTTGCGCGATATTGCGATAAGCGATGCCCATAAAACCAATAAGCTTCTGGATGAGTTTCATAAGCCAATGGCGTCGCAATATCTTCAAAATTGATATTGCGCCCTTTAAACATTGGATAGGCATTCCAAAAGCCGCCAACACTTCTAAAATCCGGCAAACCTGAATCTACACTCATTCCTGCCCCGGCAGTAATTAAAATACCGTCTGCCTTACGGATAAGTTCCACTGCATAATTTAAGTCATTTTTCATAATACTTTTCTCTGCCCATTTTTCATTGGTGAAATAATTCCAGCTTCTTCTAGTTGTTCTACAATTCTCGCAGCTCGATTAAAGCCTAAACTAAATTTGCGTTGAATCCGTGAACCAGATGTAAATTTTTCTTGTTGCACGAATTTTTTTACATCCTCAAAAAGCGGATCTCTTGCCATAATTACTTTCATTGCCATTATTTGCTCCTTTTTCTTAATTAAAGGCTTTATAAATATGTAATAAGTAAAGAATTTCTCTTTATGGAGAAATTATATGAAAGGAAGCGACAACTTGTGTCGTTTGCGAATGTTGAAAGCGGTTACTTTTAGAAGATTTTTTACAAATAAGATGATCTGTATTGCAACATGCATATTTATCTGGTTATATACACATGTAATTTATTAAGGAAAATAATATGAATAACCAAAACCCGATTGAAATTTACCAAGCTCAAGATGGCACAACGCAAGTGGAAGTGAGATTTGAAAATGACACCGTTTGGCTTTCCCAAGCGCAGATGGCTATGTTATTTGGTAAAGATATTCGCACTATCAATGAGCACATTACCAATATATTTGATGACGAAGAACTTGAGAAAGAATCAACTATCCGGAAATTCCGGATAGTTCGCCAAGAAGGTAAACGCCAAGTCAATCGTGAAATTGAGCATTATGATTTAGATATGATTATCTCTGTTGGCTATAGAGTAAAATCTAAACAAGGCATTAGTTTCCGCCGTTGGGCAACTGCACATTTAAAAGAATATCTGACTCAAGGCTATACTATTAACCAAAAACGTTTACAGCAAAATGCTCACGAATTAGAACAAGCACTTGCGCTTATTCAAAAAACGGCAAATTCATCAGAATTAACGCTAGAAAGTGGTCGTGGATTAGTGGATATTGTCAGCCGTTATACACATACGTTTTTATGGCTACAACAATATGATGAAGGTTTACTTGCCGAACCACAAACACAGCAAGGCGGTATATTACCGACTTATGCTGAGGCTTGTTCTGCACTAGCAGAGTTAAAATCACAGCTGATGGCAAAAGGTGAAGCAAGTGATCTCTTTGGACGTGAACGAAATAACGGCTTATCTGCGATTCTAGGTAATTTAGATCAAAGTGTATTTGGTGAACCTGCTTATCCAAGCATTGAAGCAAAAGCGGCGCATTTACTTTATTTTGTCGTCAAGAACCATCCTTTTTCAGATGGTAATAAACGTAGTGGCGCATTTTTATTTGTAGATTTCTTACATAGAAATGGGCGTTTGTTGGATCATAATGAATACCCAGTTATCAATGATACGGGGCTTGCAGCACTCACTTTGTTAGTGGCAGAATCTGATCCGAAACAAAAAGAAACGCTTATTAGGCTTATTATGCATATGCTTAAACATAAGCAAGATAAATAATGATAAATAGCGACCTAAGTCGCTATTTATTTAAAAAGTGCGGTCATTTTTCTATGAGTTTTTGATATTCTCTAATAACTCTGCCACCACCTTCGGCACACCCTCGCCTGCTTTTTCTTTTATTGCAATCACTTGCTTACGAACAAAGCCTGTATTTGGGTTAGGATCAATCAGATAAATTAGCGCTTTGCTTGGGGCTTCATTGACTAAGCCATTGGCTGGATACACTTGTAAAGAAGTGCCAATCACTAACACAACATCTGCTTGTTTCACAATATCAACCGCTCGTTCTAGCATCGGCACCATTTCGCCAAAAAAGACGATGTAAGGGCGCATTGGGTGTCCATTTGGATCTTTATCTTCTAATTTCTGATCACCAAAACAATCCACAACATAGCTTTCATCAAAACTACTGCGAGCTTTATTCAATTCTCCATGCAAATGTAAAACATTCGAACTTCCTGCACGTTCATGTAAATCATCCACATTTTGCGTGATGATTCTCACATCATAGGCTTTTTCTAGTTCAACTAAGGCGAGATGCGCTGCATTGGGCTTAGCTGCTGCCGCATTTTTACGGCGTTG
>JAGZRY010000302.1 GCA_018381425.1 Haemophilus parainfluenzae | reverse complement strand
TAAGCGATACTCACAACCGTATTTTTTGCTACTTTCATATTGTTTTCCTTATTAAAAAAATCGTCGTTCATTGTATAGAAAATTATTCTTTAAGCAATGTAATTCGCGCATTCACACTGACTTTAATTTTCTCTTTGCCACTTTGAGTGTAAGTTTCATCTTTTTCATCCGAGTAAGAGAAACTTTTTGCCATCATTGCCCCTGCAGCATAAGGGCGGAAATCATTCGCTGAATCATTGGCAGAAGACACCTCAAGGCTTTGTGTGTGATAACCTTTCATCTGCAAAGATTCTTGAATTAATAGGGCTTTATCTTTAAGTTTTGCTAAAGCTTCTTTAGTTAATTCTTTTTCTAAGCCATTTAATTTCTCACGTGAAACAGACGCGCTTACGCGATCAATGGCTAATACGCCATCTAATTCATGCACTAAGGTTGATAATGCTTGAGAATCTTTACTTTCTAAGGTTAATTCTGCACGCGCGATCCAGCCTTGTTGTTTGCCTTTATTATCATAGCGAATCCAGGTATTACGAGAATTGTCCTTAATTTCAACCGCACTTTGTGCTTTTGCTAACTCAATGGCTTTATTCATTTTTTCTGCCATGGTTTTATTGAGTGCAGATAAATCATTGCCTTCTGCTTGGTAAAAAAGGGAGACTTGCAATAAATCACGTTCTACTTCTTTTTCTGCTTCAACACTAAAGCTGACATCCGTTGGCTGATGAGATACGGGTTCTGTTGCAAAAGAAGTGATAGGTAAGGCAAGTAATGCCAAAGAAAGTGCTTTAAGTTTCATTTTTTTATTCCTATTTGGGTAAGATAAAAATTAAGGGCGATTTAACACGCCCTTTGTTATTATTAATGTAAACGTTCGTTGTCGTCTTCGACATCTTCATCGTCAAAAAATTCGCCGTCATCACCGTATTCATCATCTTCCGCATTTGGATCTTCAAAATACGTGCCCCAGCCATCATAAATACCTTTGTATTTTTCCACTAATGGTAAAATTTCTTTTTGTTGTGCATCGATAATTTCCGGCTTTAATTCCACTTCACTGATGATGTCAAAACAGAAAATGACCTTACCATTTTCATCTTCAAATTCTTCTGCTTCAGATACTTCATAGCCCGCTTTGAAAGCATCCACGGCAATTTTTTCTAAAGTATCAAAATCATAATGAGCGATGTGATGTTCGATAATATAAAGGGCATCCGGATCGCTGCCATCATTTAATAAATCCGTAATGATTTCACGGGTTTCTTCTTGAAGTTCGTTAAAGTTCGTCATAAGGCATTCCTTTTGTCAGAAAAAGTGCGGTCATTGTAGGGGATAAAGATGAAAATGTCGCTAAAAATTTATTCTCATTTCAGTTTGCCTTGAAGGGGCGGAAAGGTTAAAATTCTGCGCGAATAAATTGTGCTTAACATGCCCAGCTGATCACGCTATTTATTGCAGCGAAAAAAGTTGGGCTTTCTTATTTTAGAACGAAAAAAATGGTCAAACATCTCCCCTATTTCACCTTAAAAACACCGCCAAAAACAACCGCACTTTTAAAGCAAGCGTTTGCTGATTTTATTGTGAAAGAAGATCTGGGCTATGAAATGTCAGGCGAAGGCGAATTTGTGGCGGTAAAAATCCGTAAAACGGATTGCAATACATTGTTTGTGGGCGAAAAACTTGCCAAGTTTGCGGGCATTTCTGATCGAAATATGGGGTATGCCGGTTTGAAAGATCGTCATGGCATTACAGAACAATGGTTTTGTTTGCAAATGCCGGGGAAAGAAACGCCTGATTTTAGCCAATTTCAATTAGAAGGCGTCGAGATTTTAGACGTCACTCGCCACAATCGTAAAATTCGTACTGGTAGTCTTCAAGGAAATGCTTTCGAGATTTTATTGCGTGGCGCAAAAGAAAGTGATGAGTTAAATGAACGCTTAAATTTTGTGGCGAAATATGGTTTCCCTAACTACTTCACCGAACAACGTTTTGGACGCGATGGTCATAATCTGACTCAAGCGATTCGTTGGGCGAAAGGGGAGATTAAGGTCAAAGATCGTAAAAAACGCAGTTTTTACCTTTCCGCAGCTCGCAGTGAAATTTTTAATTTAGTTGTGGCAGAACGAATTGAACAAAATGTGGCAGATCGGGTTCTAAGAGACGATATTGTGCAATTAAACGGATCGCACAGTTGGTTTAAGGCCGATGAAAATGAAGATTTAGCGGTTTTACAGCAACGTTTAAACGAGCAAGATATTTTGCTGACCGCACCTTTAATTGGAGAAGAAAATTTATCCGCAAGTGCGGTTGAAAATCAAGTGGTTTTGGAACATCAGGTTTTCCAAGAATTAATGAAACAAGAAAGAATGAAAGCCGCTCGCCGCCCTTTATTGATGCAAGCAAAAGATTTCCATTGGGCGTTTGTTGAAGAAGGATTGAAACTCTCGTTTTATTTGCCGGCAGGGAGTTATGCCACTGCATTGGTGCGAGAGTTAGTGAATATTAAGGAAGAAGAATAATGCGAATTTTAGTCAGCAATGATGACGGTTTTCACGCCGAAGGGATTCAAGTTTTAGCAAAAGAATTACG
>JAGZRY010000301.1 GCA_018381425.1 Haemophilus parainfluenzae | reverse complement strand
ATCAACTTCGCCTTTTTGTGCTAATTGACTGATTAATAAGACTGATTGACAAACACCGGCAAGAGCCAGAGCCATATCATTATAATTTTTCATTGAGATTATAAATTGTGAGCTGCAGAAATTTTGGGCGTAATATAGCATTTTTACACATTGTTTTGAACTCAATCATTAAAAAACGCCCCATCTTTTGTTATCATAGCGCCAATTCAGTTTACAGAATGAAAGGATAACTAATGACAAAACCAATTGTATTCAGTGGCGTGCAGCCTTCCGGCGAATTAACTATCGGAAATTATTTAGGTGCACTTCGCAACTGGGTGAAAATGCAAGAAGATTATGAGTGTATTTTCTGCGTGGTGGATTTACACGCCATCACTGTACGGCAAGATCCTGCAGCACTTCGCAAAGCCACCCTTGATGTACTCGCCCTTTACTTGGCTTGTGGCATTGACCCGAATAAAAGTACGATCTTCGTGCAATCTCATGTACCAGAACATACTCAACTAAGCTGGGTGTTAAACTGCTACACCTATTTTGGTGAAATGAGCCGTATGACGCAATTTAAAGATAAATCAGCACGTTATGCCGAAAATATTAACGTAGGTTTATTTGACTATCCAGTTTTAATGGCGGCAGATATCTTACTTTATCAAGCGAAAAGTGTGCCAGTAGGGGATGATCAAAAACAACATTTAGAAATCACTCGTGATATAGCTGCTCGTTTTAATGCCCTTTACGGTGATATTTTCACGATCCCTGAAATCTTCTTAGGCAAAGCGGGTGCGCGTATTATGTCTTTGCAAGATCCTGATAAAAAAATGTCAAAATCCGATGATAATCGTAATAATGTGGTGACTTTGCTTGAAGATCCAAAATCGGTGGCGAAAAAAATCAAACGTGCGGTAACAGATTCTGATGAACCACCTGTTGTACGTTATGATGTGCAAAATAAAGCGGGTGTATCTAACTTATTGGATATTCTTTCTGCAGTAACTGATAAATCTGTGGCTGAACTTGAAAAAGAATTTGAAGGCAAAATGTACGGCCACTTAAAAACAGCCGTTGCAGATGAAGTATCAAACTTACTTGCCGGTTTACAAGAACGTTTCTATCAATATCGTAATGATGAAGCACTTTTAGACGAGATTTTACGTCAAGGTGCGGAAAAAGCCCGTGCAAGAGCGAAAGAAACCCTTGATAAAGTATACGAAGCCGTCGGCTTTGTTGCAGCAAAATAATTTTAAACTTAATAAGCCGTGTTCTGTCACGGCTTTTTAGATAAGGAGAAAAAGATGGCCATTCAAACTGAAAAACCAATCGAATGCGTAGGTTGTAATACTTTCGATATGAAATCATTGTTTGATAACAGCGATTGTAGTTTACCTATCGAACAGTTTTACGCGACTCGTCAAGATGCAGAAGGCGCATTGGAATATTTCACGTTAAAAGCACGTGATGTCGAAAGTGAACCTTGTCAAATTCAGTCTGAAATTCAACAGGTTGAAGAGGGATATGTACTTAAAGCGGTTTTCACATTCTGCTGCCAAGCGGAATTAGTGATTTTCCAAATGAAACTTTCGTAAGTGATGGATTACTCTAGAAAACAGCATTTTTTGTGACCGCACTTTCTAATATTTATGTTCCCCTGCATCGTATTATTCCTTTTTCTAATGTAGAAGGGCAGGGGAATCGCACCAGTATTTTCTTACAAGGCTGTAAGTTAAACTGCCTTTATTGCCATAATCCAGAAACGATTCCCCGTTATGCAGAGGGGGCTCATCAAGTCAGTCTACAGTATTTGTATGAGCAAGTGATGGATGCAGTACCTTTCATTCGTGGTGTGACGGTTTCAGGCGGGGAACCCAGCATTCACCATAAAAAGCTCGTACCATTGTTTCAAAAACTACGTGAGGAAGGGCTAACTTGCTATTTAGATAGCAGTGGTTTCTTTGAGTTTGAGGCAATTCAACCTTTAATTGATGTGACAGACAAATTTCTCTTTGACCTGAAAGGAGAAGGGCTTGGCTTACAAAGTTTGTGCTTTGATAGACAAAATCGCCAAGGCATTGTCCCTCAAAACATCATTCCTACTCATCAACATATCAAGCAAGAAAATTTAGATCGCAATTTGAAGAACTTGGCGCAACTTTTGCCATTAAATAAAGTGGAAGAAGTGCGGTTAGTTTATGTGGCGAATTTTTTTGATGCTGAACAGTTGGTGGAAAAAGTCGCTTCCTTATTGAAAGATTATCCGGATGTTTTGTTCAAAATTATCCGAATGCACACAAAAGGTGCGCGCGATGCCGAAGGGCTAACACCTTATGTCCCAACCGTTGAGCAAACGCAAGCGCTTGAAAACTACGCGAAATTTTGTGGTCTGACCAAAATCATGACCATTTTATAAGCAAACATATCGAAAAGTATCAAAAATATTCCGACTTTTTACTGAAAAACAAGTAGAATAGGACAATTTTATTCACTTACTTATCTAACCAACCTAGGGGAAAAAAATGGGTATTTTAGGTAGCGTTTTAGGCATTGTCGTATTACTGATCATTGCCGTATTATTTTCAAATAATCGTAAGGCGATTAATTTACGTACT
>JAGZRY010000005.1 GCA_018381425.1 Haemophilus parainfluenzae | reverse complement strand
TACTATGTCAAAAACATCAATCGGTTTAGATAAAAAAGCATCTGAAAAATTAGCAGCAAAATTAAACGAATTATTAGCAACCTATCAAGTATTCTATACCAACGTGCGCGGTTACCACTGGAACATTAAAGGGGTAAACTTCTTTGAATTACACGCAAAATTTGAAGAAATCTACACAGATTTAGTAGTAAAAGTAGATGAAGTGGCAGAACGTATCTTAACTTTAGGTTACACACCGCATAATGGTTATTCACAATACTTCCAACACTCACGTATTAAAGAAGCGTTAGGGGTAAGTGATGCGCAATCTTGCTTAAAAGGCACATTAGAAGGATTAAAAGTATTACTTGAACAGCAACGTGAAATCCTTGAATTAGCGGGTGAGTCTGATGATGAAGGTACGGCTTCTCAAATGAGCGACTACATCAAAGAACAAGAAAAACTTGTTTGGATGTTCCAAGCTGCTTGTCAAACTTGCCATGCTTAATTTGGCATTCATATAAAAGAAAACCTGCTGATAGGCAGGTTTTCTTTCTAAAACGCATTTCTCTTTTCCTGAAATTCTTTAATTACTTCAATAAATTTTTTAGCAATCTCCTCTTCAGTAAATCCTGTATTTTTTTCATCTAAAAGATAAGACTCTTTAGCTTCGTCATCATATTTAAGATAATCACCAAATTTTTCTTTTGTTTTCTGGTGACTATCTTTTCGACTATCATTTTTATAAAAACATATACCAACACAAATTATTGATACGTTGATGCCAAGCCATAGCTGATAAGTGTCTCTTCTCCATTTAAGAGGTTTAGAATAAGAAAATGCACCAGAATATTTCATTACTGAACAGTTATTATGTTCAACTTTACTCCATGTTATACCTAAATCCTCATCATCTAGTGTGGCAATCACATTTTTTAATTGTGTTTCATAATATGAACAGGTATTCTGGAGAACCTCTTCTAATTTCTCAATTTCTTCAATATGGCTTCTTATAAAATCAGCAGATTCTTTATTCATTTTATATAACTCCGAACTTGTATCTTTTTTTAGCATGGTTTCAATGTATTGGTTAAGAAAAAGTACATAATTGTTGTCTATGTAATTTACCAACTCTGCTTTTAATTTTCTTAAAAACTCAAAATGTGTAATCGATTTAAAGCTCTTATTGTAGTTTTTGAAGCCTAGTAAAATACTTATTAATTCTAAATTTACTCCCTTTTCATTTGATAGTGTTTTTATTTCTTTTCGAGCAGTTTTTTCATAATCATCAAAGGGATTATTCGCTGTATGGTAAATTTTATTCTCAATAATAATTAATTCTTCTTCAGTTTCAATCCAAAGATCAATACGATTTCCTTTTGTAGTTGCGACTTCAGTCTTAATGTTTTTAACATGGAATGATTTATTACTATACTTAGGTGCATATAGTGACAATAGAATTCTTAAGCATAAATCCCCTAATTGATGTTTCTCTTCACTATCTAGAAAAAACTTTAGAATGTTACTACTAATAGTTTCTCGACTGTCACACCCCATAATTTCTAAGAATGTTTTAGGTTGTTCAGGAATGTATTTTAATTCAAATTTTTTCAAACTATTGATTAATCTATCAACCGCTCTATTATTCTCCATTAATTACCCTCCTACGTTCTATACCAAACATCTAAAAAAAGAATATTTTCTAGAGTAATATCCATATTTACACCTACCATTATAGTCGCATCATCTCTTACTTTTTCTAAAATAAGGTCATTGATCTGATTAAACTCATTTATACTAAAATCATATCCTGAAGTTATATAGAGTAGAATTTCTTTAGCCTCATTAATATCCTTTATGTTACATAGAGCTACCTCTACAGCTTTTTTCGCTCTAGAATCATATTCTTTTCCTTTCCCTATACCAAAAGTAAAAGCTGGTGGCTTGCAACCAATATGACCAAATAAATATTTAAAATCTCTAATAGAAATAGAAATCAGGTGAGGTCCAACTAAAGCCCTGAGCATCCCTCGAATATTATTTTGAATAAGGTAAATACTACTTTCTGAATTTACAGGATAAGTATAAATCATTTTAACCTCATCAATGGAAAAAATTTCTTGATTTGTAAATAAATATAAAATTTGATATTCACCCAATTTATCATTTTTAAGCAAAAAATATCTAGCTGAAATAGACAACCTGCAAAAATCTGAGATAATAAAATTCATTTTCTTATCTGTTCTAAATGAAAAGAGATCTTCCTCGGATAAATAAACAACCTCTATCTCATCATTGATAATTCCACTCCATTCTCTAAGCAATGGGGTTAACTCACCAATGATAATAACTGAAACATCTTTGAGCATATAAACATCTTCATAAATCATATTTAACTCCTATTAATCAAGATGAGCATAAACTATCAAACGACAAAATATGTCGCTAAAGGTGAAATCTATAAACGTCTTTTAAGCAAACATACCTATTTTCATATCCTTTACACTACAGGTTTTTGTCGATAGAACAATAGCCCTGGTAAGGCTAAGCCCAAAACAAGAGCGCCCAAAATAAAGCTGGTATTGATAAAAGAGCTGATCATTTGCTCAAATAATTTATCGGAAAAGCCATAATGGTGAATTTGTACGATAGCAATCATCGCTTTATAAGCGTGAACACCTGGAATCATTGGAATAATTGCCGCAACAGTAAAGACTTTCGGATGGGCTAAATAACGATGAGATAAATGCACCCCAATAAAACCAATCACACAAGTGGCGAAAAAAGTGGCAAAAACAATTGGGACACCAAAGTGTAGTAATAAAGTTCGTGTGACATGTCCAAGTGCACCTAAAATCGCACAATACTTTAAGGCTTTAGGCGGAACATTAAATACTAAAGCAAATCCTACAGCGGGGATGGCAGCAAAAAGCATATCATCGAGTAAATTCAGTAAAAACATCTTATTACCCCACCCAAGAAACAATATTTAAAAGATTTAACGCAAAGACAATACCTAAACAAGCACCAAAAGTGAGAACCGTAGCGATGGTCCAGCGTCCTATTCCCATATTGACATACCCTTTTAAAATATCCGCAAGTGAATTAATTAATGGGAATCCTGGAACGAGTAATAAAACGCTAGAAGCTAATGCGATATGAGGATCATTTCCTAAACTATATTTCAAACTGACACTGGAAATCAGTGAGGCGACAAAAGCGGTAATGGTAAAAACGATGAGTGGATTGTAATGACGTTTAGAAATTTCTTGTCGAACAAACATGGCAATGGCAGAAGCAATAAAGGTGATCGCACAAATTGTCATATCTCCGCCAGAAAGGTGAGCAAAAGAGGCACAAGATAAACCAATCATAAACACCACCAAATAACGGTTATATTTTAGTGGTTTTAACTTATCCAATTTCTTTTGTGCCATAGACAAATCATACAAATGATGCTCTACGGCAACCACAATGTGCTGAACATCCGTAACGATTTGCATATTAATGCCTTTATCGACATTCTTACGCACTGTGGTAATGCAATGTTGTTTAGAAAGTGTGGTCAATAAGACGGCATTTGCCGTTAAAGCACACTCCACGCTTTCAATGCCTAAAGCTACACCTAATCGCTGTGCCATTTGTACGACAACAGCACTTTCTGCTCCATGCTGTAACAATAACAAAGCGGTTTCCACACAAATGCGGGTAACCGCTCGTTGGTATTCCTGATCCATATCTCTACGCTCTTATTAAAGTAAACGTTAGAGATTATAGATCGATGAATAAAAAATACTGAAAAAATGACCGCACCTATGATCCAAGTCAAAACTTTAGTATTTCCAATGCCTATGAATCAGCAGTGATTAAATGGCTTTATCAAAATATAGTGGCACATTGCTTAACTTAGCCATATTCGTGATATAAGCTAAAACTGCTGGTGGAAATTCGATACCTTTCACACAAGTAAGATTTCGTAATACAGGGAAAACGATAATATCTTCAAGAGAAAATTGGCCGTTTAAGGTATTTTCAGATTGAATTAATACAGCTAATTTCTCTAAATCGCCTTTTAAACGAGCAAGATAGGTTTCCGTCTTCGCAATATTTTCAGCAAAATCCCCAATAAATTCCGTTTTCTTTTTAGTGAAATAATCAACTGCACTTTGGGTTTCAAATTCTGCTAAGCCAATTTGCGTGAAGCGTGCAGTCGTAAGATGACCATAATAACTGCCGACTTCTTTTAACCACGCATCAATTTCAGGACGAACGTGTTCAGATAAGATTTTTTCACCAAAATGCTGAGCCACATAATGCACGATATCCAAACTTTCTGGCATCGCTGTACCATCTTCTTTGACAAGAATTGGTACAACCTTTTTCCCTACTAAACCGATTGGCGTTTCTTCATCATCATTTGCAAGCACTACAAGTTCTACCGGCAGATTTTTCAAACCGAAAATCATGCGAGCTCGCACACAAAACGGGCAATGATCGTAAACATATAATTTCATTTTTTACTCCTCTTTTTCCTGTAATAACTTGCCTAAACCACTTTGTCGTTTCACGGTATTTCTGACCGCACTTTGCCAGATTTTTTCATTAGCAAATACAGAAAGCTGATTTTTTGCACGGGTAACACCGGTAAATACCAGCTCTCGTGAAAGCACTGGATTAGGTTCTGTTGGTAACACCATAACCGTATGATCAAATTCTGAACCTTGGGATTTATGAATCGTCATCATAAACGCAGGCTCGTGGGCGGGAATACGACTGGTAGAAACTTCTCGATTGCCGAACCACACTTTGCCTTTGGCTAAACATAAGCCAATATCACCGTTATACAGTTTCACATTATGATCATTTTCGGTAATCATAATTGGCTTACCAATATACCAATCGTCTTCTTGACGGAACCAAAGTAATTTCTCAGCTCGTAATGCCAAAGCAATTTCACGATTTAATTCTTCCACACCTAATGCCGAAGCACGAAGTGCGGTCAAAAATCTCACCGAATTAAAACTGTCTAAAATCGCTTCCGCATAAGTTTTCTCGCTACCAGTTTCATCTATAAATTTTGCATTGAGATCTTTCTTCTGTGCAAAATAAGTTTGAAGTTGGGTTAAATAAACACGGTAATTTTCAACCGCACTTTTCACTACTTGGCGAACCGATTCTTTAATATCTTGTTCTTCATCAAAATGATGGAAATGCAACTCTTGTGGATATTCCGCAAAAGTCGCCACACTGCCCTCACCTTTTCCTTGTTGAATTTGCTCAGCAAGTTGTTTAATGCCCGAATCATCTCGGAAACGACGACTAAAGGTTAAATGGCAAATGGCATCACGCAACGGACTATGTTCGCCTTCAGTTGGCACAGTATAGCCTGTTGTTGCATGAATATAATCGGCTTGAGCAGGGCTATAATCTAGCGTTAAAAATTGTGCAATTTCCCCTAATACAGCCCCCGCTTCTACTGAAGCTAATTGAGCTTGATCACCCAATAAAATTAAACGTGTTTCGGGTTTCAACGCTTGCACCAGTTTCGCCATCATAGGTAAATCAATCATCGAGGTTTCATCCACCACTAATACATCAATTTGCAGTGGATTATGTGCATGATATTTCACACTATCGGTAAAAGGTCGAACGCCTAGTAAGCGATGTAAAGTTTCTGCGGTTTTAGGAATGGATGCACGTAACTCATCTGAAATCGGCATTTGAGCTAAAGCGTTTTCGATAGATTCCGTTAAACGAGCCGCCGCTTTTCCTGTTGGTGCAACCAATTTAATGTGAAGCTTGCCGCCAAATAATTCCTGTAATACACATAACAAGCGAGTAACCGTTGTGGTTTTCCCTGTTCCAGGGCCACCTGTAATCACAGAAAATGGGCTTTTTACCGCCGTTGCGACTGCGACTTTTTGCCAATCAACTTGCGCTTGTTGTTGAGGGAAATAACGATCTAATAATATTCGAATTTGTTGCGGTTCCACCGATAAAGTGCGGTCATTTTTCAATGCGTTTTTAATATATTGCGCAACGCGGAATTCATCTTGCCAAGCTCGATAGAAATAAATCGCCCCAAATTGAAACGCAAGAGGCGCAATCTGATTTTTAGGATCTTGTGTAAAAGCAATATGCCCCGCTAAGGCTGATTGCCATTTTGATACAGGAAGTAAACCAATCTTTTCATTGATAAGTGACACAAAATCCGTTTCAGTATGACGATAAGCCAAACCAAATAAATTACGTTCTAAGAAACGATCTAACACACAACAAGTATTGCCTTGTGTATAGCTCCAATTGCAAAGTGCGGCTAATAAAATCGCTAAATTTTGTACGGGTTCGGCATAGCCTTTATCTTTTTGTTTATCCGCAATTAATTGAGCAAAATAATAATCGCCTTGAGTAATCACACCTTGTTCTTGCAAGGATTTTAATAGGCTTAACATTAAAATAATTCCTCTAATTGTTGGATTAATTGCCAATCTGGTTTATCAAAAAAGACGCCCGATTGTGGCGAACCATTCATTCCTCGTAAAAATGCATAGACCACACCACCAAAATCTCGGTTGTAATCGTAGTGAGGCAAACGTGTTTTTAAATAACGGTGTAATGCCACCACATACAACAAGTATTGCCAATCATAATGATGCTCTAACATGGCTTTTTTCAATGCAGCTTGATCGTAATCCTTTAATGTATCACCTAAGAAATTCGATTTGTAATCAAGCAAATAATATTTATCTTGATGACAGAAAACTAAGTCCATTGTGCCTCGCACCATGCCTTGAATATCATCAAACTGTAACGGTTCTGATGGCAAATGATGTAAGGTTGCTAACGCTCGGTTAAAACCAGCGACATCAAAATGGCTTGTGATATTGAGATAAAACGCCAACTCTTTTAAACATTGTTTTTCGTTAATCTGAGCAAGGGTAAGATCATTATTTGGCAAAATTGGTGTACTGAGTATTTGTTCAAACCACTGTTGAACTGCTGCAAACTGCTCTTCCGCAAGATTCAAATCCTGACATAATTTTTCAATGTTTTCTTGCTCTGCCAGTTGCGCAAAAGGCACCTTTTCAAAATAACGATGCAATAAAGTACCGATTTGCGTTCCCCGAGGGAAATCTAGAACCATTTCATCGTTATCATGAGAAAGTGCGGTCAGATTTTCAGTGATATTTTCTGTTGAAATCGACGCATCATAATCTTTCGCATCATCAAAAATGAGCGATTTTTTCACCGCACTTTCATTCAAATAAGCTTTGCGTTGATGTGTTTGTTCTATGCCACTAAAGCTCGTTACTCGCCAATCTTGTTCAATTTCACCTTGGAAAATTTCTGCGCTTAAATTTTCTTGAGAAACATTTAAAGTAAGTGGTTCACTGGCTTGTAACACATCGGTTAATTCAATCGCTACATCATTTGGTAAAAGCTGCTTAAATTTTTCCAATAACGGTTGGGTATCCCAATTATTTGGCAAACCGAGTTTTCGACCAATTTCACCTTGCGTTAAAACATACAATAAAGCATTCCATTTTTTATCAAAGGCTTTCGGTAACACAAAGGCCATTTGGTATTTTGCTCGAGTCAATGCTACATAAAGCAAACGCAATTCTTCCGCAAAAACTTCTTCTGTTAATTTATCCAAGTGTTGATCTTGCATATCCCACAAGGTTTTCTCTTCATCACTGTCGTAATATAAATTAAATAGTTTCTTCTGATTGCCTGATTTTGTTGGGTCTTTTGCTTCATTACCTAAAAATGGCAACCAAACCAAATCATATTCCAATCCTTTGGATTTATGGATAGTCACAATCTTCACTAACTGACGTTCGCTTTCTAAACGAATTTGCGCTTCTTGACGGCCATTATCTTGAATTTGCTTTTCAAACCAACGCAATAATGCCGCTTCACTTTCATTTAACGCGGCTGCTTGCTGTAAAATTTCGGCTAAATGTAATAAATCTGTCAGTTTTCGCTCGCCATCAGGCCGAGATAAGAGTTTTTCTGTGATATTTTCTGCTAAAAGTAAATGATGCAACATCGGCAATACGCCTTGACGTTGCCAAATTTGTTGATACTCTGCAAATTTTTCAGCCCAACGTTGCCACTGAATTTCATCATGGTGAATTTGGTGAATTTCAGCTGCATTTAAGCCGAAAAGTGCGGTCGCAATGGCATTCAAAATTGGACGTTCCGTCACACTCAAACAAGCTTGCAAAATCAAGGCCAGTTCTTTTGCGGTGTTACTCTCAAAGACATTTCCCCTATCCGAAAGGTAAACCGAAGCGATACCGAGTGCTTGCAATTCTTTCTTCACGAGATCCGCTTCGGTATAACCACGCACCAAAACAGCAATATTTTCTGCTCGCAATGTTTGATTTTCTGCTTTGCTTTCATTCGGAAAAACAACCGGATTTTCAGCCGCACTTTTTAACCATTGCTGAATCGATGTCGCACAAGCTTTCGCATAATCTTGCTGGGTGGATTCGTCTTTATCGTTAATGTAAAAACGGAAGGCTGGTTCAGGTTGATTATTCAACTGAAAAACAAGATTCTTCTTGGCTGCGCCGACATTTAAAAATTCAATATTTTTATAAATAAAGGGGGCATTTTTAAAATCAAATAATCGATTTACCCCTTCCACTAAAGGTTGGGATGAACGGTAGTTTGTGCCTAAATTAAAACGCTCGCTCGCTTCGTCTGCTGCTTTTAAATAAGTGAAAATATCGGCACCACGGAAACGATAAATCGCCTGTTTGGGATCCCCGATCATCATAAAGCCAACATTACCGGACGCGGTTTCATTACGATAAATTTTCGAGAAAATTTGATACTGCAACGCATCCGTATCTTGGAACTCGTCAATCATGGCAAAAGGATATTGAAAACGAATTAACTCCGCTAACTGTTCTCCTCCCTCATCATGTAATGCTTCTTTCAATAAACGCAATAAATCATCAAAAGATTTTTCAGGATGATTCGCTTTGTATTCAAGGAGTTTCTTTTGAATACCTTGACGATAGTGATAGAGAATGATTTTTTTAAATAAATCACCTGGTTGAATTTCTTCAATTAAAGCTTCAATCTCTTCAAAGGCTGGATGCGTTATTCTCACCCCTTTTTTCTTAAAATCTGCTTTGACGGCGTTATCTAAAGCCGATTGTGTAAATTTTTTTACTAATGTTTCATTTAAGGTGATATCTGCTCTATTTTTTGCCCATGAGTTTACTTCATCCACAAAAGATAAAATCGTTTTACTTGAATATGTTCTACCATTTAAACAAGATTCATCTTTTTTTACGACTTCCTTATCAAAAAGATCGCGAATTTCAACCGCACTTTCTAACCAAGTATCTTTAATCTTTTCAATAACTTCCGAATTTTTAGTGATATCTTTTTGTAAAAAGTCTTTTAATGACAGTTCTAATAGTTCTGGTTTATCAAGTTGTATAGAAAAATCATTCCCAATATTTGAACCTAAATCATTCAAAACATCTTCTGGCGACTTTAATTCTTTTGAGATAAATGCAGCCAAATGGAAAGGTAAATCATAAAAATGCTCCCGCCAAAATTCATTCGCAAATTGTTTGAGTAAATCAGACTGATCTTTGAGAAGTTTTAAATTGAAATGCACGCCTGAATTGAAAGCATGTTGCATCAGCATTCGGCGACAAAAACCATGAATGGTATAAATGGAGGCTAAATCTAAATTTTGTTCGGCCAGCTTTAAGCGACGAAGTGCAGTCGGAATATCCTCTAAATAAGGTAATAATTCCGCTAAAAATTGATGTTCTCCAGTAAAAATCGCCTTATCTTGCTTTTCATAATATTCAGAAAAAAACGAAATTGCCGCCGTTAAACGTTCCCGAATTTTGCGTTTTAAATCTTCCGTCGCCATTTCAGTAAAGGTTACCACCAAAATTTCTTCCACATTTAACGGTCGAGAAAAACAATTCTCACCAGCCTGTAAAAGTAAACGAAGATAGATAGAACCAATGGTATAGGTTTTCCCTGTACCTGCTGAGGCTTCAATTAAATTGACTTGATTTAAGGGCAACGAAATGGCATTAAGTGCGGTTGATTTTTGGCTCATTTTTTATTTTTTGGGAAACATTAGTGTGTTCTTATTGTAGAGGAATTTCCATAGAAATTCATTTAGTTATTATTTATTTCTTGTATAATTTGGAGCATTTATATCATTAATAATGACACAAAATATTCTGAGGATTTTATGGCAGCAGCAATTCAACAACGTGCAGAACTTCAACGCCGTATTTGGCAAATTGCTAATGATGTGCGAGGCTCTGTCGATGGTTGGGATTTTAAACAATATGTTTTAGGTACGCTTTTCTATCGTTTTATCAGCGAAAACTTTGCTAACTATATTGAAGGTGGAGATGATAGCGTTGATTATTCTACTTTTAATGATGACGACCCTATTATTGCAGCCATCAAAGAAGACACCATCAAAGCAAAAGGCTATTTTATTTACCCAAGCCAATTATTTAAAAATGTCGTGGCAACAGCCAACACTAATCCGAATTTAAATACAGACCTAAAAAACATTTTTACAGCTATCGAAAACTCCGCCATAGGCTACCCTTCAGAACAGGATATCAAAGGCTTATTTGCTGATTTTGATACCACCAGCAACCGCTTGGGCAATACCGTTGCCGATAAAAACAGCCGTCTAGCTGCCGTATTAAAAGGCGTTGCCGAGTTAGATTTTGGTGACTTTGAAGATAATCATATTGATTTATTCGGTGATGCTTACGAATTTTTAATTTCCAACTATGCCGCCAATGCCGGTAAATCAGGTGGCGAGTTCTTTACGCCACAATGCGTTTCCAAGCTAATTGCTCGACTGGCTTTATATGGACAAGACAAGGTCAATAAAATTTACGACCCTGCTGCCGGTTCAGGTTCTTTATTGTTACAAGCGAAAAAACCATTTGATGAACACATCATCGAAGAAGGATTCTTCGGGCAGGAAATTAATCACACCACTTACAACCTCGCCCGTATGAATATGTTTTTGCATAACATCAACTACGACAAGTTTGATATCGCCCTTGGCAACACCTTAATGAATCCGCAATTTGGTGAGGATAAACCCTTTGATGCTATCGTATCTAACCCGCCTTACTCCGTGAAATGGATTGGCTCAGACGATCCAACGCTAATTAACGATGAACGCTTTGCTCCAGCCGGTGTGCTTGCGCCAAAATCCAAAGCGGATTTTGCCTTTATTTTGCATGCGTTAAGTTATCTTTCAGCAAAAGGCCGCGCGACGATTGTCTCCTTCCCCGGCATTTTTTATCGCGGCGGTGCGGAGCAAAAAATTCGTCAATATTTGGTCGATAATAACTATGTGGAAACGGTAATTGCGCTTGCGCCAAATCTATTTTTCGGCACCAGTATTGCGGTGAATATTTTGGTGCTTTCCAAACATAAACCCGATACCCAAACCCAATTTATTGATGCCAGCGGTTTATTTAAATCCGCCACCAATAACAACATTTTGGAAGAAGAACATATTGAGCAAATTCTCAAACTGTTTGCCGATAAAGAAGATGTGCCACATTTAGCCAAATCCGTGTCCTTTGACGACATCGTTAAAAATGACTACAACCTTGCGGTGAGTTCTTATGTGGAGCAAAAAGACACCCGAGAAGTCATTGATATAGATGAGCTCAATGCGCAAATTCGTGAAACTGTTGCCAATATTGACCGCTTGCGTGCCGAGATTGATAAGATTATGGCAGAGATTGAGGGATAAAATGTAGGGTGGGCTTTAGCCCACCAATTTACGATAACTTGCGGTGGGCTGAAGCCCACCCTACGAGGAGCAACAAAAATACAATGAAAAACAACCGCACTTTTTTAGAGAAATTATTGGATGGGGCTGAGGTTGAGTGGAAGCCTTTAAAAGACATTCTAATCAGAACTAAAGGAACAAAAATTACAGCTGCTGAAATGAAAATATTGCATAAAGACAATGCACCACTAAAAATTTTTGCTGGCGGGAAAACATTTGCATTAGTAAATTTTGAAGATATCCCTGAAAAAGACATCAATAAAAATCCTTCAATTATTGTAAAGTCTAGAGGGATTATTGAATTTGAATATTACGATAAGCCTTTTTCTCATAAAAACGAAATGTGGTCTTATTATTCAAATGATAAAAATATTAATATTAAATACATTTATTATGTTTTGAAAAATCAGGAGCCTTATTTCCAAAATTTAGGTTCAAAGATGCAAATGCCTCAGATTGCAACACCTGATACAGATAAATATTTAGTCCCCATCCCCCCACTCCCCGTCCAAACCGAAATCGTAAAAATTTTGGACGCATTGACAGCACTTACCAGCGAGCTTACCAGCGAGCTTATACTACGCAAGAAACAATATGAATACTATCGGGAAAAATTATTATCTTTTGATAGTTTAGAGCAATTAAATTCGGGGGGGGGGAAGAAGAAACTTATTGATGTGGCTTATTTCCAAAATGGAAAAGGGCATGAACAAAATATTGATGAAAATGGTTCATTTATTGTTATAAATTCAAAATTTATTTCAACAAATGGAGCTGTAAAAAAATACTGTAATGTCCAATTTGTTCCCTTATTCAAGGAAGATATTTTGATTGTAATGAGTGATTTACCAAACGGAAATGCTCTTGCAAAAACATTCTTTGTAAAAGAGGACAATAAATATACTCTTAATCAACGTATAGGAAGAATTACAGTAAAAGAGGGGGCTGAATTACTTCCGAGTTTTGTTAATCATTTTTTAAATAGAAATAAACAATTGACAAAATATGATAATGGTACAGATCAGACAAATTTAAGAAAGGATCAAATACTTGATGTTGTAATACCAATTCTCCCACTAAAGGAACAACAACGCATCGTTTCAATCTTAGACAAATTTGAAACCCTCACAAATTCCATCACCGAAGGCTTACCTTTAGCGATTGAACAAAGCCAAAAGCGGTATGAATATTACCGAGAATTGCTATTAAATTTCTCGTAACCCGTAGGGTGGGCTTCAGCCCACCAATTAATCACAACAAACGGTGGGCTAAAGCCCCCCTACGAACTACAATTTGGAATAATATATGTCTAATTATCGTCGCGATTTTACTAAAGGTGGATTATATTTTTTCACAATTGTTTTACAAGATAGAACAAAATCTTATCTAACTGACTATATCAATGAATTTAGATCTGCATATAAACAAACTTGTGAACATTATCCATTCGAAACAGTAGCAATTTGTATTTTGCCCGATCATATTCATTTACTGATGCAATTACCTGAAAATGATGATAATTACGCAATACGCATCGCATATTTAAAAACACAATTTACACGACAACTTCCTAAAGAATGCCGACAATTTAATAAAAATAGACAAAAATATCGAGAATCAGGTATTTGGCAACGCCGATTTTGGGAGCATTTAATTCGTGATGATAAAGATTTAGCGAATCATTTAGATTATATTTATTACAATCCTGTGAAACACGGCTATATTGAGGTAGTAAAAGATTGGCCGTATTCTTCCTTCCATCGTGATGTGAAAGCAGAGATTTATCCTGAAGATTGGGGAGGCAACCCAGATTTGAAAATTAAAGGTGATATATAACAATACTGTAGGGTGGGCTTTAGCCTACAGTTTGTTATGGTTAATTAGTGGGCTGAAGCCCACCCTACAAATTTGAGAAGAAATCATGAATGACTTAATCATCTACAACACCGACGACGGTAAATCCCATGTTGCATTGCTTGTCGTAGAAAATGAAGCATGGTTAACCCAAAATCAGCTTGCGGAACTTTTTGACACCTCTGTACAAAACATAACCATCCACATAAAAAATATATTACAAGACAAAGAGTTAGATGAATTTTCAGTTATTAAGGATTATTTAATAACTGCCCAAGATGGCAAGCAATATCAAGTAAAACATTATTCCCTTGATATGATTCTCGCCATCGGCTTTCGTGTGCGTAGCCCTCGTGGTGTACAGTTTCGTCGTTGGGCGAATACGCAATTACGTACTTATTTAGATAAAGGTTTTCTATTAGATAAAGAGCGGTTGAAAAATCCTCAAGGTCGATTTGATCATTTTGATGAATTACTGGAACAAATTCGTGAAATTAGAGCCAGTGAATTGCGGTTTTATCAAAAAGTACGAGAATTATTTAAATTATCCAGTGACTACGATAAAACAGATAAAGTTACTCAAATGTTTTTTGCCGAGACACAAAATAAGTTGATTTATGCCATTACACAACAAACCGCCGCAGAGCTCATCTGTACGCGTGCAAATGCCGAGCTACCTAATATGGGGCTCACCTCTTGGAAAGGTGCTGTTGTACGTAAAGGCGATATTATTACCGCTAAAAACTATTTAACGCATGATGAATTAGATTCTTTGAATCGTTTAGTGATGATCTTTTTAGAAAGTGCTGAATTACGCGTTAAAAACCGTCAAGATCTCACATTAAATTTCTGGCGTAATAATGTCGATAATTTAATTGAATTTAACGGTTTTCCGTTGCTTATCGGTAATGGAACCCGAACCGTAAAACAAATGGAAACCTTTACCAAAGTACAATATGCCTTATTTGATCAGGTCAGAAAACAACAAAAACGCATACAATCTGATAATGAAGATTTAGAAATTTTAGAAAACTGGCAGAAAGATCTGAATAAGCAAAAGCATTAAGGAACCGCTTATGACCCAATATAAAACCATCGCCGAATCCAATAATTTTATCGTTTTAGATCAATATAATAAATTTGTGGAAGAGCCTAATGCTGGTTATCAAACGGAAGGGAGTCTTGAGCGTGAGTTTATTAATGATTTACGGGCGCAAGGCTATGAGTATTTACAAGAAATCAATGGTCATGATGCGTTGGTTAAAAACTTACGGACGCAATTACAACGATTGAATAATGTAGTTTTCTCCGATGCAGAATGGCGACGTTTTTTAGAGGAATATTTGGATAAATCCAGTGATAGTCTGATTGAGAAAACCCGCAAAATTTATGATGACTATATTTATGATTTTGTATTTGATAATGGTCGCATTCAGAATATCTATTTGCTAGATAAGAAAAATCTTGCCAATAACACTCTGCAAGTCATCAATCAATTCGAACAAACCGGCAGCTATGATAATCGTTATGATGTGACGATTTTGGTGAATGGTTTACCGCTTGTGCATGTTGAATTGAAAAAACGCGGTGTGGCTATTCGTGAAGCCTTTAATCAAATTCACCGCTACAGCAAAGAAAGCTTCAATAAAGAAAATTCTCTCTTTAAATATATTCAGATTTTTGTCATTTCTAATGGCACAGATACCCGCTATTTTGCTAATACCACCAAACGCAATAAGAATAGCTATGACTTCACAATGAATTGGGCAACGGCAAAAAATACCCTGATTAAAGATTTAAAGGATTTTACGGCGACATTCCTACAAAAACATACCCTGCTCAATGTGTTAGTGAATTACTGTGTATTTGATGTTTCCGACACCTTATTGATTATGCGTCCGTATCAAATTGCTGCCACCGAGCGTATTTTATGGAAAATCAAAAGTTCTTATTTGGCTAAAAATTGGAGCAATAAAGAAAGCGGAGGCTATATTTGGCACACCACTGGCTCAGGCAAAACGCTCACCAGCTTTAAAGCCGCACGCCTTGCAACAGAATTAGACTTTATTGAAAAAGTATTTTTCGTAGTAGATAGAAAAGATTTGGACTATCAAACCATGAAAGAATACCAACGCTTTTCACCTGATAGTGTAAATGGTTCGGAAAGTACGGCTGGGCTAAAACGCAATATCGACAAAGACGACAATAAAATCATTGTTACCACCATTCAAAAACTCAACAACCTGATGAAATCGGAAGATAAATTACCGATTTACGATAAACAGGTCGTTTTTATCTTTGATGAATGCCATCGTTCTCAATTTGGTGAAGCACAAAAAAATCTAACGAGAAAGTTTAAAAAATACTATCAATTTGGTTTTACCGGCACGCCTATTTTTCCAACTAACGCATTAGGTGCTGAAACTACAGCCAGTGTTTTTGGCATTGAACTCCACTCTTACATTATCACCGATGCGATTCGTGATGAAAAAGTGTTGAAATTTAAAGTGGATTACAATGATGTACGGCCACAATTCAAGAGCATTGAAACTGAAAAGAATCTTGAAGAGCTAACAAAACTCGAGAAAAAACAAGCCTTTTTACAACCTAAACGTATTGAGCAAATTGCCCAATATGTCCTAGATAATTTCAAACAAAAGACACATCGCTTTAATGCGGGTAATAATGGATTTAATGCCATGTTTGCGGTAAGTAGTGTGGATGCGGCCAAAGCTTATTATCAAACGTTTAAACAGTTACAAAGTGCGGTCAAAAATCCACTTAAAATTGCAACAATCTTTTCGTTTGCCGCGAATGAAGAGCAAGATGCGATTGGTGATATTATTGATGAAAGTTTTGAAGTAGAGGCAATGAACTCTTCTGCTAAGGAATTTTTAAAATCTGCTATTGATGATTACAACGGCTATTTTGCCACCAATTACGATGTGGATGCGAAATCGTTCCAAAACTACTATCGTGATCTCGCCAAACGCGTCAAAAACAAAGAAGTGGATTTACTGATTGTCGTTGGAATGTTTTTAACTGGTTTTGATGCCCCAACCTTAAACACATTATTTGTAGATAAAAACTTACGTTATCATGGTTTAATTCAAGCTTATTCTCGTACAAATCGTATTTACAACAGCACCAAAAGTTTTTGCAATATCGTCACTTTCCGTGATTTGGAACAAGATACCATTGATGCTATTACGCTTTTCGGTAAATCCAATACACGCAATATTGTATTAGAAAAAAGTTACCAAGAATATATGGAAGGCTTTACTGATGCAGGTGTCGCCCGTCGCGGGTATTTAGAGGTTATTGCTGAATTGCAAGAACGCTTCCCTGATCCAGATGAAATTCAAACAGAAAAAGACAAGAAAGACTTTGTAAAATTATTTGGTGAATATTTGCGGGTTGAAAACATTCTGCAAAACTATGATGAGTTCGCTGCTTTACAAGCATTTCAATCACTCGATACCAGCGATGCAAAAGCCGTTGAAGCCTTTAAAGAAAAATATTATTTAACGGACGAAGCTTTTGCTGAAATGCAACCTATTGATATGCCAAGTGAACGCCACATTCAGAATTACCGTTCGACTTACAACGATATTCGGGATTGGCTTCGTCGTCAAAAAGATGGCGAGGAAAAAGCAAAATCGACCATTGATTGGGACGATGTAGTATTTGAAGTGGATTTATTAAAATCCCAAGAAATCAATCTAGATTACATCTTAGAATTGATTTTTGAACACAACAAGAAAATGAAAAATAAAGCTGAGCTGATTGATGAAATTCGAACCACAATCCGAGCCAGTCTAGGTAATCGAGCCAAAGAAAGTTTGATCGTAGATTTTATCAATCAAACGGACTTAGATAGCATAGTTGATAAAGCTGGTATTATTGAGTCCTTCTTCCAATTTGCCCAAAAAGAGCAACAGAAAGAGGCTGACGAATTAATTAGCAGTGAAGGCCTGAATATTGATGCCGCGAAGCGTTATATTAACGTATCCTTAAAACGCGGATATGCTAGTGAACAAGGTACGGATTTAAATGATGCCCTACCGAAAATGAGTCCGCTTAATCCGCAATATCTCACTAAAAAACAAAGCATTTTCCAAAAGATTGTTGCCTTTGTTGAGAAGTTTGTTGGGATTGGTGGCGAGGTTTAAAAACTTAAACCAACTATATAGAATTAAAAAGGTGCAATCTATTGATTGCACCTTTTTATTTTGTCAATTTTATCAGAAATTAGAACGTTAAAACTTTATCCGCCCATAATGTCCACTCGGATACATCATCTAAAGTACCAAGGGTCACGCCGTCAATTAATTTAGCGTCTAATAAACCACGTGCTTTTACGCAGCTGGTGCATAATTTAATTTCAGCACCTTGTGCCGCTAAAATGTCGATAAGTTGTTGGATATTGAAACCTTCGTTTGGGTTTTGCCCAGCAATACCGCATAAAATCGCATCAGAAAAGCAGAATAATTTAATATTCACATCCTTGCTGTGCTCTTCTTTCATATTGATGGCGAAACGAACAGCATTGAACGTTTTTTCTCCGCTATATGGGGAATCATTGACGATAAAAAGAATATTTTGCATAACGTACTCCTTGTTGTAAAAACTGTGATTAAAATAGGAGAAGAAATATTGCTTCCCCTTTATTTAGCCAACCCAAATGAATTTAGCGATAAATAATAAAGATACAACCCAAACAGGCGCATTTACTTCTTTGATTCTACCTGTTCCAACTTTCATAACGCAATAACTAATAAAGCCAAATGCAATACCTTCAGTAATTGAATAAGTAAATGGCATCATCGCTGCAGTGATAAAAGCAGGTGTAGCTTCGGTTAAATCATCCCAGTGTACACGAATAAGACTGGATGCCATTAAAATCCCCACATAGACTAATGCCCCTGCGGTTGCATAAGCTGGTACTACACTAGCAAGTGGCGAGAAGAAAATGGTAAGTAAGAATAAAACACCGACTGTTACTGCTGTTAAACCTGTTCTACCACCAACTGAAACCCCTGCACCACTTTCAATATAGGTACTAATAGCGGATGTGCCGATATAAGAACCAACCACAGCACTCACGCTATCCACATAAAGGGCTTGTTTCATTTTCGGGAAACGACCTTTTTCATCACTGAAACCTGCTTTATCGGTTACACCTAATAACGTGCCTGATGAGTCAAATAGGTTTACTAATAAGAATGAGAAAATGATGCCGAGCAAAGCCGTATCTAAAGCACCAGCAATATCGACTTTTCCTACAACCGCACCTAAGCTTGGTGGCATAGAAACAATGCCGTGGAAGGTAACTTGGTCATCAATTAAAAGCGCTAATCCAGTTACTACAGCAATAGAAATTAAAACCCCAGAGAAAATATTACGTGCAGCTAAAACTACGATAATAAAGAAACCTAATACGCCAAGCAGAATTTTAGGATCATGTAAATTGCCTAATGCCACTAAGGTTGCAGGATTCGCGACAACCAATCCCATATTTTTAAAGCCAATTAACGCAATAAAAAAGCCGATACCTGCACCAATTCCCACGCGCAATGAAAGCGGAATAGAAGCCATTAACCAATAACGGATTTGGAATAAGGTGAGAACAAATAAACCAATCGAGCCCCAGAAAATGGTACCCATGCCCACTTCCCAAGAATAACCAAGCTTGCCAACGACTACATAGGCGAAAAACGCATTTAACCCCATGGCGGGTGCAAGGGCAATAGGTAAATTACTGAATAATCCCATCGCAATGGTGCCTAGCGCGGCGATTAAACAAGTAGTCACGAAAACAACTTGTTTATCCATTCCCGCATCACCTAATACGGATGGGTTTACAAACACGATATACACCATGGTAAAGAAGGTGGTGATACCCGCGATAATTTCGGTTTTGGTCGTACTGCCCTTTTCTTTAATGGAAAAAAGGCGTTCAAGTAAAGATTGTTGCATTGTCTTCCCCTTAACTTAAATTAATAACCTTGGTGATAAATCGACTCAAGTAATTTCACACCTAACAAGGCAATATTGAAACGTTGCTCATCAGCTACCGTCCAAAATTCGATACCATTTTCAACCGCACTTTGTTGGCTGATATGTAATTTCACACTTTCTTCACCATTTTCGTTTTCACCGTTAATCACAGGTGTAATAAGGCTATCGTGTAATTCAACCAATTCGCTTTGTTGTGGCTGGTAATCAAATTCATAATCTGAAAGTGCGGTCACTTTTTGTGCCATTCCGTAGAAGACAGGCACTTGAATTTGGTGGAAAATTACATTGTCTAACTGTGGGAAGATTTTTTGTAATTGTAGATTTAAATTAGCCGCTTGTTGTGGAAACACATCAAAGGCAAAACGAGTTTCACCTTCTTCTAATGGCATACCATTCAGTAAACGAGCAGTTTGTCCAGCAAGTTTATTCACGGTTTCACCATCCGTATAAGAAGCCGGTAAAAGTGACGTTGCAAAAATTTGAGTTAAATTTATTTGTTGAACGATTGGTAATAGAGATAAAGCTAATTGGCTCACTTGCGGATCGGGCAAACTCACAATGTTACGTTGTCTTAACTCAGTCAGATTTTCTTCATTGATTGTTGGGACAACAACAGGGACATCAGATAATGCAGAGCAAATCCCTTTTAAATCAATCACCACACAGCCACTTTCTGCGGCTTGAGCTAATAAGGAGGCTTGGTCAATTTGGCCTGCGAAGAAAAGATAATTAACGCTATTCAACTCAATTTCATCAGTGGCTAATTGAGCAACCGCTTTATTGCGAAAACGTACCGCTTGCTCTTCTTCAAAAGGATAAATTTCAACAATTGAAACCTTGCCTACATCTAGCTCACTTCGTTCAAGGGCTTCGGCAATTTTTTCACATAGATCAAATTCTGCTGCAATAGCAATATTTAGGCTTGCGTCCATTTTTCTCTCCGCTGTAAAATATTCTGAACCGATTCATTCTACAGAAAAAATACTGATAAATACATAAGGAAATCAGATGACACCAGCAATTGATTTACTAAAGAAAAATAAAATTCCTTTTACTCTCCATACTTATGATCATGACCCTAACAATACGCATTTTGGCGATGAAGCCGCTGAAAAACTTGGGCTTGATCCGCACCAATCCTTTAAAACACTTTTAGTCGCTGAAAATGGTGATCAGAAAAAATTAGCGTGTTTTGTGCTTTCCACAGCAAATATGTTGAGTTTAAAGAAAGCGGCAAAATCAATTGGTGTAAAAAAAGTTGAAATGGCCGATAAAGATGCGGCACAAAAAAGCACGGGATATTTAGTCGGTGGCATTAGTCCATTAGGTCAAAAGAAACGTGTAAAAACAGTGATAAATTCGACCGCACTTGAGTTTGATACGATTTTTGTTTCCGGTGGTAAACGCGGATTAAGCGTCGAATTGGCCCCACAAGATTTGGCTAAATTACTGAATGCCGAATTTGTCGATATTATTGACGAAGAATAGAAAAAGAAAAGCCCGAATAAATCGGGCTATCTTTTTTATGATGTTGTGTTTATTTAAATTAGAAACTTGATGTATCTTGGAATAAGCCAACTTTTAAATC